>NZ_JAEHCH010000030.1:0-62353 GCF_016483245.1 Bacillus cereus group sp. N31
CGAGCTCCGATAGAATATCGAATCTCGATGGCTGCTTAGTCTTTTTAATACTGTCTACTTGACAGGGATAAGACCATGAGACAGTCTTTTCTTCAAAAATTATTCTTCCCCAAAACGCTCAACAAGTGTTGCAAGTGTACGTACCATTGCACCTGTTGCCCCGGCCGGCCCTAAATCATTTGCTCCTGATGTTTCAGATGTTCCAGCGATATCTAAGTGTACCCACGGTGTATCTTCAGCAAATTCACCTAGGAATGTACCTGCCATAACCGCATGCCCTTCACGGCCTGGTGAGTTATTTAAATCAGCAAACTTACTGTTTCGAACGCGTTCTTTATCACGATCAAAAATCGGTAATTGCCAAATTGATTCATCCGTTTCCATAGAAGCTTCTAGTACTTGCTCAAACAACTCTTCATTGTTTGTCATTGCGCCTGTCGTATGATTTCCAAGTGCAACAATTACACCGCCTGTTAATGTCGCAACATCAATAAGGTAGTTTGCACCTAGTTTTTTCGCATACGTAATACCGTCCGCTAACGCAAGGCGACCTTCTGCATCTGTATTTAATACTTCAATTGTTTTTCCGCTCATAGATGTAATTACATCATCTGGCTTAAATGCTGTACCACTTACAACGTTATCAGTTGATGGAATAACAGCGATCACATTTTGCTCTGGGCGAAGTTCACCGATAATTTCCATCGCACCTAATACAGCAGCAGCACCGCCCATATCACCTTTCATACCGACCATGCCTTCACGTGGTTTTAAAGAATAACCACCTGTATCGTATGTGATTCCTTTTCCAACAAATCCAATGACATCTGTCCACTCTTCTTTTCCTTTATAAATAAGAGCAATCATTTTTGGCGGCTCTGTACTACCTTGGTTTACTGCAAGTAACGCACCCATACCAAGATCTTCCATCTCTTCTTTCTCAAGAACTTTATAATCCATATCATACTTTTCCGCTAACTCAACAGCATACTCAGCAAGCTTCGTCGCTGTTAATACGTTTGGCGGCATATTTACAAGTGTACGAGCCGAATTTGTTGCGCGTCCATGCACGTAGCCAACTGTTAATGCAGCTTCAATTTCCTGTGCATCTTCCGCTGTAATAGCCGTGAACTTCTCTAACTCTACACGATCCTTTTTATCTGATTTATACGTTTGTAATTCATATGTACCAAGACCTTGTACTTCTGCCGCTATATGAGCTACATCAATCACATCTAATTTCTCTGTTACGAAAGAATCCAGTAAGATTGCTGCATCTTGTACTTTTGCTGCCTGTAACGTTTTAAACGCCTTACCAAGAGCCACACGTAACGTTTCTGTCGTATAAGATTCTTTCTTTCCTAAACCGACGAAGTAATAGCGTTTTACATTTGTTTTTCCTAAACTATGTAATTTTGAAATAGCTTTCTTCTTAGTAGAAAGTTCTTTCTCTTCTAATAAAACTTGTAATTGCCCTTCAAACGCTTTGTCCAGTTCTTGTACAAAACTACTCGTTTTCTCTTCTTCAAATAAGGCAACAATTACCGCTTCATGACCTGCTAATTCTTTTTGTACTTGAAACATGTTCAGACCCCCTAAATTTCTCTACTCTGCCTTTATTATAACTTTATTTTCGATAAAATGCGACAATTCTAACTTCTGTTACATCCTATATAAAGTGAACCTTTAATCAGTGGTGTTTTTCTTCATCCCCCACTGATCATTAGCCTTCACCAATCGGGCTTTTACGGGCCACAAATAGCGGGGTAATCCATCTTTCTTCCATTTCTTCTATTATCAAATAAAAAAGTCTAGCGTAATTACCACTAGACTATCTTTGTTTTAAATATTGGCCACGAAACACTTGCATCGTTTCGTCTTCATTTAACATCGTTAACTCTTCTTCTGTAAACTTACCATTTCCTACCTTAACTACATATACATTTACTTTTTTCTTACCCCATTGGCTATAAACATCTTTCACCGTATCATAATATAAATCAAGACGATTTCCTTTTATAGCACCGCCCTTATCAGCGACAACCCCATATCCGTAATCTGGCACGAATAAAATCGTTCCAATCGGGAATACACGTAAATCCGCAGCGATTGTAGAATATAAATCCCTTTTCGCTTTAACACCTGAATATGTAATACCATACTCTGGATGTCCTGGACTCTTACCAGTTGACTCCACTCCTGACGTATAACCAGTTGCAGTCATTTCAATTGAACGATATTTAGACCAGTCGTTTGCCTGCTCTAAAGCATTTATCACTTCTTTACTCGGAGCAACATTTCTCTTAACTTCTGCTGCATGTACTTCTTTTGCACTCGTTCCCTCATATTTCTTTACAATCTCTAATAAAGAAACTCCTGTGAAAGCATTCCATGTTACGCATAATGCGGATACAAGTAAACAAGTCATCATAATGCGAATACAATATCGTTTTAACATTTTTATATGCCACACTCCTTCATCGTTAATCATTCCCTATACGATGAAGGAATATGCAAAAAAATAATCTCCAAATGAATTGGAGATTAAAACATTTGATATCCACTTTTCCGGAGTTTCTTAATTATGATTCCTGCTAATGCAGCACCTACTAACCCAGTAGATAAAATAAACACATCTGCTTGTCCTAAATGCGATACACTTGTCCCAAATGAAGAAAATGTTTCTTTTGGCTTTGAAAAATAATCCCACACACTCGCTTTATTAATAATAAGCATACAAACAATCGGATACACAATAACCATTACCCATGTAGCTCGCAAAATCATGTTGAGCAAAAATCCAATTCCAAAAAACAAAATAAAGAATAACATCATTGAAATAAGTAGTACCGGTATACTCACTCTTTCTCCCTCTCCTTCGCATGCGCCGTAAATACGTGATAGGCTGTATAACCAAATTGCTCTCCTGGATTTAATGTTTTGTCCATTTCAAGATGTAGTTCTGATCTTCTTTCTAGCAAATATTTAATAAGTACAGACGTATTGGGATCGTCAGCAATCGTCTCTGGATGTAAAAATGCTACTTCAGACAATTCCTTCTCCTGTACAATAATATTTTCCCCTTCAGGCTCCAAAAGGAAAATAATCATATTGTCACTAATTTCATTACGGATAACGCCCGACCGAATACCTATAATCCCCT
Organism: Bacillus cereus group sp. N31; assembly: GCF_016483245.1. NCBI lineage: Bacteria > Bacillati > Bacillota > Bacilli > Caryophanales > Bacillaceae > Bacillus > Bacillus cereus group sp. N31. Next base: position 3,164 of record NZ_JAEHCH010000030.1, read on the forward strand.
TCACATGAGCGACAATACCTGTCTCTTCTAATACTTCACGTTTCACAGCTTCATCAACCGTCTCACCTTCATTTACAAAACCAGCCGGTAAAGACCATTTCCCCTTTAATCCACTGTATTTTTTCTTAACAAATAGCCACCTGCCATCTTTTGTAGCTACTAAACCACTAACAGCTAACCACACTTTCCCTCGTTTCTCCATGATGTAATAACCTCCTCCACCGGAACGGACAGAATATTCTTTCTTTTTATATATTATACTATATTTTTAATATGAAAAAAGCAGAAACAGCTCTTAGCCGTTTCTGCTTTTTCTATTATATATTAAAAGAACTTTAATTTACCTTTTTTAAGAACTAATAAAGGTCCACCTAATAAGAATAGGTAACGGTTATCAATTACTTTCTTCATGAAGGAAGCTTTCCAACCTGTTAACTTTTTACCCATAACAACGCCCATTGCATCGTCATGACCTAAAGAACATACAGATCCTTTATTGTCGAATGCGAATTTTTTCATTTCGCCCTTACCACGAACTAACACAGTTAAGTTATGTGCAATGTTGTAACCTTGTTGAATTGCAATTTGTGCTGTTGGTGGGTATGGACGGTTAATTTCTTCGTTAATGATTAACGCTGCATCACCAACCATGAATACATCTTCGTATCCTGGAGCGTGCATGTACTCATCGACTTTTACACGTCCGCGCATTGCTTCAAAGCCAGACTCTTCCACAATACCATTACCACGAACACCTGCAGCCCAAACTACTGTTTCAGACTTAATTAATTCAGTGTCATCGCCATTCGCAACGATAATACCTTCTTCAGTTGCTTCTTTAATTGCTGTACCGATGCGGAATTCTACACCTTTTTTCTCAAGTTGTTTTACAGCGTATTCTACTAACGCTGGATCGAAACCTGGAAGTGCTGTTGGAGCAGCTTCTACACAGATGATACGTGCTTTTTCACGTGGTACATTGTACTCTTTGCAAAGTTCAGGAACACGGTTTGCAAGCTCACCTACGTACTCGATACCAGTAAATCCAGCACCACCAACAACGATTGTTACTAACTCATCGCGTTTTTCAGTTGCATATTTAGCGAAACTAGCTTCCATATGCTCACGAATTTCACGAGTTGCATTAATGTTAGCGATTGAGAATGCATGCTCTTTTAATCCTGTAATTCCGAATGTTTCTGATTCGAAACCAAGACCAATTACTAAGTAGTCATACTCTAACTCGCCGTCTTTTAAGATAATGCGTTTTTCAGCAGCTTTAATTTCTACTACTGTATCTTGTACAAAGTTCACTTTATTTGTATCGATAACGTCTTGAATATCTAGACAGATTTTTTCATCTTGTAATGTACCAGCTGCACTCTCATGTAACCAAGTCGCTTGGTAGTGATAGCTGTTGTTGTTTACTAACGTAATTTCAGCTTCATTTACAGATAATGCTTTTTGCAGACGAACAGTCGTAATCATCCCGCCATAACCTGCACCTAAAACTACGATTTTTGGAGTCTTCACCAAATCACAACCCTTTTCTTTATATAATAGTAATGAAAAATAATACCAAGTACTAAAAACTCTATTTGTCAAGAATGTGGAATTTATCACATTCTATATCGTAACAAAACGCAGTCAAAAAATCGTACGAATTTTGTCATAGAAATTTAACATAATACTTCCCTATATTAGTCGGTTTTATTCCATAATTCAAGCACCTAGCGAATTATCAATATTTTAAAATAACATAGCGTTTACAAGGGTTTTTCAGCCTTTTTTTCATGTATTTTCCTTTCTGTATATTTTATACAATGTAAAAAACATCTATGCGGAAACTTACTTATAATTCAGTCGTTTTCAGAAGTATTATGAACTGAAATATGCTATCATTTATTTGAAAGTATCATCATTTGCAGGATTTTCATGTACATATGAACAATATATGAAATCAATATCAAAATTCCATCTATAGGGGGAATGAAAGTGGCAGAAAATCAAAAAGTTTACGACATAACAATTATTGGTGGTGGTCCAACTGGACTTTTCACAGCATTTTATGGCGGTATGAGACAAGCAAGTGTAAAAATCATTGAAAGCTTACCTCAACTTGGAGGACAATTATCCGCACTCTACCCTGAAAAATACATTTATGATGTAGCTGGATTCCCAAAAGTGCGTGCACAAGAGTTAGTTGATAACTTAAAAGAGCAAATGAAGAAATTTGATCCAACAGTTTGCTTAGAAGAAGCTGTTGATACGCTTGAGAAACAAGCTGACGGTATATTTAAACTTGTTACGAATAAACAAACTCACTATTCTAAATCAGTCATTATTACTGCTGGTAATGGTGCTTTCCAGCCACGCCGCTTAGAATTAGAGGGGACCGCAAAATACGAAAAGAAAAACTTACATTATTTCGTTGATGATATGAATAAATTTGCTGGCAAGCGTGTTGTTGTATTTGGCGGCGGCGACTCAGCCGTAGACTGGACGATGATGTTAGAACCGATTGCTGACAAAGTTACAATCGTTCATCGCCGTGATAAATTCCGTGCACATGAGCACAGCGTCGAAAGCTTAATGCATTCTCGTGCAGAAGTAAGCACACCGTACGTTCCAGTTGAACTCATTGGTGATGATAAAATTGAACAAGTCGTTCTTCAACACGTAAAAACAGAAGAAAAACTTATCATCGATGTTGATGATGTAATTGTAAACTACGGCTTCGTTTCTTCTCTTGGCCCAATTAAAAACTGGGGCTTAGATATACAAAAAAATAGCATTCTTGTGAATTCAAAAATGGAAACAAATATTCCTGGCATTTACGCTGCTGGTGACATTTGTACATATGAAGGAAAAGTAAAACTTATCGCTTGTGGATTTGGTGAAGCACCGACAGCAGTAAACAATGCAAAAGCTTACTTCGATCCAAACGCAAAACTTCAACCAATGCATAGCTCCAGTATGTTTTAATATAGAACTACGAAGAACCCTTTTCACATATGAAAGGGTTTCTTTTATATCTCCTCAAAAAATTAACACTTTCTAAAAAGCTCTACTTTTCCCCAAAAACATGTTACACTAAAACAGAACAAATGTTCTTATTTGAAAGGAGGAATTTTCATGATTAACGAACCTATTATCGTAAAAAAAGAAGCTTTCCAAGCAATCGGTGTTTCTCTTACAACGACAAATGAAAAAGAGGCGTCTACTGAAGGAAAAATCCCAGGGCTTTGGAACAAATACTTCCAAGAACAAATGATGCATCACATCCCAAATCAACAAACAAAGGAAACGTTCGCTTTCTATTCAAACTACGAATCAGATGAAACTGGTACATATAAATTTACAATCGGTATGCCCGTTTCTTCATTAAAAGACGTTCCTGAAAATATGACAACTTTAACAATACCTGCCGCTACATATGCGGTATTTACATCGAGAAAAGGCCCAGTTTCTGAAGTCGTGTGCGAAGCTTGGGAATACATTTGGCAATGGTCGAAAGAAAACAAACGTGCTTTTACAGCAGATTTCGAACTTTATGATGAAAAAGCGGTAGACCCAAATAATGTGCAAGTAGATATTTATATCGCATTAGCTTAAAGAAGATACTCTTTGGTATCTTCTTTTTTTTGTCGTTAAATAGCTACTGGGCAAATTCATTATTATTGTCTACAATGAGAAAGTGCAGTATAGAAATATTAGAAACTGTATAAAGTGAAACTATACTCAGTGGGGGTTTTGTTCATCCCCCACTGAGTATTAGCCTTCACCAATCGGACGTTTACGGGCAGTTGGTCTCCCACCTAACTTCTTTGCTCGAACCGAATTTTGAGGTGGGATTTTTACTGCCCGTTAACGCAGGATAAAACGATTGTTAATAGGTTTTTTAGTTTAAATTTGTCACATAGAAAGGAAGCAATATGGAGGAACTACAACAAAATAAAACTGCTTTAGAAGGAAGCGGAAAACCGTTATTAAAAAATACGAATTTCCTTTTTCTTTGGGCAGCTACTCTTTTTTCAAGCTTTGCTTTAGCCTTTTTTACTTTTTCACAAACGTGGTACATAGCAAAAACATTAAACCTTGAGGCTTCACTCGGTGTTGTTTTCGTAGCTCTTAGTGTTCCAAGGCTTATTTTTATGATTATCGGCGGCGCTGTAGCTGATAAATTCCCGAAAAAAAATATTATGTTTTACTCCAATATTATTCGAGCAATTCTTGTCGCAACCATTCTCACATGGTTCATCGTCGGTGATGTAACACTATATACATTTGCTTTATTCGCTTTATTCTTTGGACTTGCTGATGCTTTTTTCTGGTCCGCAGATGGATCTATTCTGCCAGAACTTGTAGAAAAAAGCCGCTTAACGCAGGCAAATTCACTTACACAAATGACGAATCAAGCGTCGGTCATCTTGGGCCCTGTACTTGGTGGAATTCTCATCAAATTTACGAACTATGAAACAATCTTTTCGATTACGATTTTACTACTGATCGTTGCGGCCATACTCGTCCAAAAAATACAATTTACGATGTCAGAGCAAAAAGATACCGACAAAGGCATGTTTACTTCTATTAAAGAAGGAATCTTATATGTAAAGGAATCACCATTCCTTTCAACTTTCCTTATTTGTAGCGCCTTTCTAAACTTATTTTTAATCGGTCCGATGCAAGTCGGTTTCCCGCTCTTCGTTAAAAATGTCCTGCACGGTGATTCACTTCAGTTCAGTTACTTAGAAGCTGCTGTTGGTGGTGGAATGGCGATAGGCGCTGTCATTGTCGGTTTAAAGAATATTAATCGTAGACGCGGCCTATTTTGCATTATCATGATGCTACTGTCTGGTATATTCTTCTTATCCATTAACTTTAGTACGGTACTTTGGCAGGCATTATTAGCTGGCATGTTTTACGGTATTACAATCGCAATGGCGATCGTTCCACTTATGGCAATGATTCAAGCAACTGTAAAAGAAGAGATGATGGGGCGTGTAATGAGTTTACTTATGCTATCATCAATGGGCTTTATCCCGCTCTCTTATGCATTCACATCCATTGCACTTGCAATAGGAATTCCAATCGTAACCGTTATGAAAAGCGGTGCAATCGCCGTTATCGTCTTCGTACTATTTGTAGCGATTCGTGTTCCAGTTGTAAGGAAATTCGATTAACAAGCAAGAGTCATGTATTATAAGCATGGCTCTTTTTTAAACGGATCAAATAGATGTAGTCCCTTTCTCCTCCTTAATGCTGCTCCCCACTCTAATCCAACCTCAAAAAATAAATCTCGCACTGTACTGTACAAAAGTGCCCCAATATCTTTACGAATTTCCCCATATTTATGTGCCCTCACAACACTTTTCACGCGCCAAATGAAATTTCTGTTCACTTCTTCATCAGCTAATATTTGCTCTAATAAAACACCTTGCTCTAATAAGCCACTCTTTTTATACGCAAGTTCCACCTTACTCCAAAATATATTAATCTTCTTCGGATTACTTGTCATCGGCACCAGTGCGTATATAAAAGACTTCGGTATATCATGACGGCAATACGTTTCATCAAGCTCATACGTTATTTTTCTTTTCTCTTTTATTTGTGGAATGTTTTTAAAAAGAATTGTTTCCCCCTCATATTTTTGCTCATTTTTACTACAGCCAGCTGCATAATCCTCAATTTCACATGCGGACATTTTCATACGGTCATCCATGCGGTCAATTGCAGATATAAGAAAAATATATAAGTTCGCACTATACCCGCCGCGCTTATGTCTTTCTTTTGTCGCAACACGCTTTATAATTCCTAGTTCCTCTAACTTTGCAATGGAGCGGCGTACTGTACGAATACTCTTTCCAACATTCGTCGCAATCGTCTCCATTAGCGGACAAGCAACTCCTACTGTTTTCTGTTTCTCATTCACCGCATACTTTCCTAAAAAATGAATAATGGTAGCATCCGTTTTATTTAATTGAAATCGATAATATATCAAAACTTGTTTTTGATATATATTAAACTCCTCTTTACTTCGAAATTCACTATATGGTTTCATTAAATTATATAAGCTTCCCATTCTTATCACCTCATTTATAAGTAAGAAGCAGGAAGAGAAATTGGCGTGATAGTTAATATTTCTTTATTGGAGATGAAAATATGATTGTAATTAGCGCTTGTTTAGGTGGTATCGCTTGTCGTTATGATGGGAATGACAATCTCGTTTCAAAAATAGAGGAGCTTCTGCACAAAGAAGATACAGTCCTCATATGCCCTGAAGTATTAGGAGGACTACCGACGCCTCGTCCTTCCGCTGAAATTATTGGTGGGAATGGCGCTGACGTTTTGGACGGAAAAGCGAGAGTGATGACAAAAGATGGAGAAGATGTCACAGAGGCTTTCGTAAATGGTGCTTATAAAGCATTAGAACAACTTAAAGACTTACACCCAGAATATATTATTTTAAAAGAACGTAGTCCATCTTGTGGTAGTTCTACAATTTACACTGGAGAATTTAACGGGAATAAAAAAACTGGTTATGGGGTAACAACTGCTTTATTCAAAAGACATGGATTTACAGTCATTTCAGAAGAGGATTTTGAGAATATAAAAAGGAATTGACCCTGTTCGTCAATTCCTTTTTTCTTTCTTATTTTGCACCTAATTTTTCTTTAACTTTCGCTGGAAGCTCGTCTTTTTTCACTTCTTCCCAAGCTGTTACACCTTTTTTATCTGAATGGTACAAGCGTAAGAATGCTTCTTTGCGAAGATTTTTTACAGCTGTAAATTCTAATTCTTTTTCTTTACCTTCTTTATCAAATGCAGGTAGCTTATACTCGAATGATTTGTGTATCTCACCGTTATCAGCTTTTTCCTTCTTCTCAATTCCATCAGTCGTAACTTGAACGTAATACTCATCTTTACCCATACGGTTTAAATCACAACCAACTAATAAACTTGCAAATACAACTAAAATACTAAACAGTGCAATGTATCTTTTCATTTTCCTTCACCTCAAATGTTTTTTCTTATATTCTTATCTTAAAGCTCAGGCTTTAAAGAAGAAATTCAAAAACATGACATGAACATTACACTTTTGTAAGATAATAATTATTTCTTCACTTTAGAAATAGTCATTCCAACACCAATTGGAACGAGGACAGATTCTCCCTTCGGATCAGTTGCTACTACTTCATTAAACTTCTTCATACACATCAGCCAACTTCTAATTATGCAAAAGACAAAAATCGTAAGAAAATAGATAAAAAATAATAATTCCTTACTCAACCAACTAACGATTTTGTTTTCAATATGTGAAAAGGGATTTGTAAACGATGAATTGAATATATATTTATTATTTTCTAACTTTTGGATGAAAGTTTTTTTATTACATAAATTTCATTATTTCCTAATTTAAAGTTTTCGAGGGGAGAAATAATATGAATCCTATTTTATTAGATGTTCCGTTACAAATAGAAACAGACAAACTCATTCTTCGAGCACCACTGCAAGCAGGTGAAGGGAATGTAGTACATAAAGCTATTAAAGATTCAATTCATGAATTAAAGCAATGGTTGTCTTTATTCCAGTCCATTCCTACTGTTGAAGAAACGGAAATTCTCCTTAGAAATGCACATATAGATTTTTTGAAAAGAGAAAGCTTTCGCTATCTTATCTATCATAAGGAGACGAATAATTTTATCGGAACTGCTAGCCTTCACGCGATTGATTGGAAGGTTTCTAAATGTGAAATTGGATACTGGATTAACACCCAATTTAGTGGCAATGGATATATGACAGAAACAGTAAGTGCGTTAATAAACCTTGGATTTCAGTTATTCAAATTTAGAAGGATTGAAATACGATGTGAACGTAATAACACAAAAAGTCGTGCAATTCCTGAAAAATTTGGTTTTGAGCTTGAAGGGATATTACGTAATGAAGATCTTTCAGCTGACGGCAAACAACTAACTGATACCTGCATCTATGCAAAGATAAATTAGATTAAGACTTTAAAACTCGTTGCACAACATATCTTGAGGCTGATTTCTAAATTTAGAAGGTGGCTTTTTGATTTTTCACGACAAAAGAAAAGACCTCCTTAACGATTGTATTCCATCGCTAAAAAGGTCTTTCTCTATTTCTGCCAAAAACTTAGCACTCTTCTGGCTTACCAGCATTCGTCGCTGTACGGAAAGATGATCCACATCCGCATGATGCGATTGCGTTTGGATTATCAATTGTGAATCCGCCGCCAAGCATTGATTGTTTATAATCAACTTTTACTCCTTTAACAATTGGAGCACTTTCTTTATCGATAACAAATTCAACACCGAAAAATTCAAGAACTGTGTCGTCTTCTTTTGGTTCTACTTCAAATCCTAAGCCGTAAGAAAGTCCACTACATCCGCCGCCGTGTACAGCAAGGCGCACGTACTTCTCTCCATCTTCAGCATCTTTTAACATATCTTTAATTTGAAAAGCTGCTTGTTCTGTTACTTCAATCATGAAATACACCATCCTTTCTGTTCTCATTCTATTATACATCTTTACGCTTCTATCTTGTACTCATACACTCCGCGGCAAATTACTTCCGCAGGTCCTTTCATTAACACATTTCCTTCTTCTGTCCATGCAATCATTAAATCGCCGCCAGCTAAATGAACTGTAATCTCTTTAGCATGTTCCAGCTTTCCATTTAAAATAGCAGCTACAACTGCAGCACATGCTCCTGTCCCGCAAGCTTGTGTTACACCAGATCCACGTTCCCAAACACGGAAGTTCATCTCGTCATCATTCAAAATTTCGATAAATTCAACATTTACTCGCTCTGGGAACATTTCATGTGTCTCAAGGACTGGTCCAAGTGTTGTAAGTGGCGCTTTTTCTACATCATCAACAAAAATAACCGCATGCGGATTCCCCATTGAAACAGCTGTAAATGCATAACGATGATTATTGTATAAGAAGTTTTCACGAATAAACGGTGTTTCACCTTCACCAAGCATCGGGATTTCTGCACGTGTTAAACGTGGTGCTCCCATATCGATTTTTGCTAATGTAACTACACCATCTTCTACCGTTACTTCAGCCGTTACAATTCCGGCTAACGTTTCAATTGTGAAAACTGTTTCTTCTACTAGTTTATGCTCATACGCATATTTCGCTACGCAGCGTAAACCGTTGCCGCAGCTCTTCCCTTCTGAACCATCGTTATTAAACATGCGCATTTTCACCGGAGCTACGTCAGAAGGACAAATTAAAATCATTCCATCTGCCCCAATACCAGTATTAATATTTGAAACTTTTTCCGCCACAAGAGCTAAATCTTCTTCAAGAATTTGTTCCTCAAACATATTTACATATATATAACTATTGCCAAGACCATGCATTTTTGTAAAAGAAAATTGGCTCATTTGTATTCACTCCAAAAATAATTTGTTATTTTAAGTATAGAATGCATGCTTTTAGAACACAATATGAATGTCCCCCGTTTCTCATATTTGACAACATTTGGCGATGAGCCATTCTTGCACAAATTGTGTAGGAAAAAAGCCCTTCTAAAAGGGCCTTTTTTTATTTATATTCCGTATTATCCTACCCTGCGAAATAATATTTTATCTAATGGAAAAAGGTGCTGCCCATTCGCAACACCTTAAAACATTGGATTTTCATCCAAATACTCATATACATTATTAACAAGCTCTTCTACTGTCGATCCTTGTACTACTTCACCATTCACAAGGGCAAATGGGCCTTCAAAACAAATACCACAATATCCTAAACATCCATACTCCATTACATCTAAATTCGGATCTTTTTCTAATTTCTCTAAAGCTGCTTGTGAACCACTCGCGAGGTTACCTACACAAAATTCAATTAACGGTTTAATCAAAATTCTCCCCCCTGTACTACAAAACAAATTACCTTCTGACTTCATCTATAAGAAGAAAACTAAGCTGTTTCTTGTTGTTTTCATTACACTTACTAAACTATTCAATTCCTTCACTGTTTCACTTCAAAGCAAATATTCTTTTCTATATGAATATATTCACAACACTGCTTTTCGGCCTTCATAATGAAATAGTAACTAGAAAAGGAAAACAGTTTACTTTACTTTTCTTCTTATTGTACAACAGAGTATTCATTCATGCATTGTTATTTGTTCACAAATTCGATATAATTTGATTGAGTAAAGTCGAAATATTTTATTAATATAAAATTTTAGGATTAGGGGACATTTCAACAGAAAAGGGGTAATCCATCATGAAACACCTCGTAATACTAGGTGGTGGCTACGGTGGAATGAGAATTCTGCAACGGCTACTTCCAAGCAACCAACTTCCAGATGATGTACAGGTGACATTAATCGACAAAGTACCATACCATTGTTTCAAAACTGAATATTATGCATTAGTAGCGGGTACAATTTCAGAAACGCATATTCGCATACCGTTTCCTGAGCACCCACGCCTCAATATTCAATACGGCACAATAACAAATATTGATCTCGAAGAAAAAGCTGTTCATCTTGATGGCGGTGAAGCAATCCAATATGATGATTTAATTATCGGACTTGGCTGTGAAGATAAATATCATAACGTTCCTGGGGCAAAGGAATATACACACAGTCTACAATCAATTGAACAAACACGTAAGACATATGAACAATTAAATGGCCTAGAACCGAATGCTACAGTTGCTGTCGTTGGTGCTGGCTTAAGTGGCGTTGAAGTAGCAAGTGAACTTCGTGAGAGCCGTTCTGATTTAAAAATCTATTTATTTGATAGAAAAGATAGAATTTTATTCCCATATCCAGAGAAATTAAGTAGATATGTAGAAGAATGGTTTATAAAACATAACGTTACCATTATACGAAACTCTAACATTACCAAAGTCGAACCAAATATTGTGTACAACCACGATGAACCTCTTGCATGTGATGCAATCGTCTGGACAGCTGGTATTCAAGCAAATGAAGTTGTTCGAAACCTTCCGGTTGAACAAGATGGTAGCGGACGGGTTGTTTTAACAAAATATCACAATATTCCAAATGACGAGCACGTTTACGTTGTAGGAGATTGTGCAGCACTTCCACACGCACCATCTGCTCAACTTGCTGAAGGTCAAGGAGAACAAATTGTCCAAATATTATTAAAACGTTGGAATAATGAACCACTTCCTGATGAACTACCTGTTATTAAATTAAAAGGTGTTCTCGGTTCCCTCGGCAAAAAACACGGATTTGGTTTACTAGCAAACCAACCATTAATGGGACGTGTACCGAGATTATTAAAATCCGGTCTTCTTTGGATGTATAAATATCATAACGGTTAATACTTTACGAGCTGTCTACTATGTAGGCAGCCTCTTTTCATCAGTTGAAAAAAATTTTTTCATAAACAGAAATTATCAGAAATATTTTTCTCAATATTTATTCACAAAATTTTCTATTTTTATATTAAAAACTATTGATGAAAAGTGTATGCTATTTGTAAGTTGTTTTTATTATTTCCTTTAAGACCGAATTCATTCGGTCTTATTTTTTATGTGATAAATACTTTTATAGGAGGCATTACATTTCACTTATGAACTTGACGAAACTACACGATCGAATAGAAGCGAAGAAGAAAGAATTGATCTATCTCGTTGAAATGTACGGATTCACTCATGATAAAGTAATTTCTTTCAGTCAAGAATTAGATTGTTTACTTAACTTATTAATAAAACTCAAGACGAAGAAAAAACGTTGCTCTTTATAACCTTATTTTTCTATTTCTCTCTCTTTTTTGATACGATATAACTAGAATCAGAAAGGAGCAATTTATGTTTATATTAAAAAACGTTACATATAAAGATATACTACACATTCCTTATTTACAGATTCAAAAAGAGACAATCACTTGTATTATCGGTGAAAGTGGGAGCGGAAAGAGTACATTACTTCGCATGTTAAATGATTTACAATCTCCAACATCTGGTACAATCGAATATAACGGAAAACCAATTTCTGATTATCCCCCTATTCAATTACGCCGTGACGTAGTTATGCTCGGACAAACTCCACCTATTTTTGACGGAACAGTTAAAGACAATCTATTAATGGGACTTCGTCTTTCTGAAAAACCATCTCCAAGTGATGATACTTTGCAGAATGCATTAACGACTGTTAGCTTAAATAAAAATTTAGAAGACAACGCCGCTTCATTATCAGGCGGAGAAAAACAACGGCTTGCTTTTGCTCGCATCATACTTATAGATCCGCCTGTCTATTTATTAGATGAACCAACTTCGGCATTAGATAGTGATACAGAACGCCGCGTTATGAAGCAATTCACTATACTCGCAAGAGAAAAGAAAAAAACCGTTATCTTCATCACGCACTCGCAACAACTTCCAGAAGAAATTGCAGACGATATTATTGAAATTAGTAAAACAAACGGTGCAACTAGAAAGGGAGTGCTCTCACTTGAAGGGCGTTATTGAACTCCAAATTTGGCAACTTGCTGCTGCCTATATTTTCATTCTTATTTTAATCGGACTTTTAAGATTAAAAGGGATACCTCGCGAGAAACAAATTGCGATCGCAACATTCCGTATGACCATTCAGCTCGTACTTGTTGCATATGTCCTTACATACATATTTGAAAACAGTAATCCATTTTATACAATTGCTCTCATTACTTCTATTACTACATTTGCTATTTTTAATATTTATAAACGAGTTAATATTCCGATGTCCAAAGAATTAAAACGTGTAGCCGCTCTTTCCATGGTTGCGGGATCAATCGGACCATTACTACTATTTATCTTTGTTATTATCGGGCATAATCCGTGGTATGCACCGCAATATATCGTTCCTATTGCCGGCATGTTAATCGGTAATGCTATGACCGGTATTTGCCTCGGGGCAAACACCTTTTTAAACAATATGAAATCTCAAAGAGATCATATTGAAGGTGCCCTTATGCTCGGCGCAACACCGAAAGAAGCAACTGCTCCCCTCATAAGGGACGCTTTTGATTCTGCTATTTTACCAACAATCAATTCCATGGTCGGTATGGGAATTATAAGCTTACCCGGCATGATGACCGGTCAAATATTATCCGGTGTATCACCGTTTACAGCAATTCAATATCAAATTGCTATCATACTCGGTATTTCAGGGAGTACTGCTTTCGCTGTCATTATCTTCTTACAGCTTGGATATAAAACATTCTTTAATAAGCGCTGTCAGTTGAAAGAAATTGACTATGATGCGAGGTGAATCGTGCGTAGTTCAAGGCGAATGAAATTATATTAACGATTTTTTCAATATATCTATCATAACTCAGAATATATTAACGGTTTTGTACGAAATATCGATTTACCGACAAAAAGTGACATAATAAAAAGAGGAGGCGAATAGCCTCCTCTTTTTATTTGTCTTACGCCTTCTTAACGAACTGTGATTTTAACTTCATAGCTCCGAAACCGTCGATTTTACAATCAATATCATGATCGCCATCAACTAGACGGATACTCTTTACTTTCGTACCGATCTTCACAACTGAAGACGTTCCTTTTACTTTTAAATCTTTAATTACAGTAACAGCATCACCATCTTGAAGAACGTTTCCGTTTGCATCTTTTACAATTTTTGCACCATCATTATTTTCAGCTTCTGCTTCTTTGCCCCACTCATGAGCACATTCTGGACATACGAAAAGAACGCCATCCTCATACGTATATTCTGAATTACATTTTGGACAATTTGGTAAAGTAGCCATAAATTCATTTCCTCCGTTCATTATTTATACGTAAAAATCAAATTTGATGTTTACATGTCGATAAATAAAATTTGTATAGCATTTCTTTATAGTGCCATAGTCTTACGTTATTGACAAGCCTACCTCAAATTCTCATTTTTTATTGTATTTTACAAAATTTCAATTCGTATGGTGTTTACAATAAAAAAGAAGAACCTTCACAAGATTCTTCTTTTCAAAATGAATGAGTTCTCACTAGAACCCCCAACCATTCTCTTCAATATAAAATTGATACTCTTCTAACTCTTCTTCACTTAACTTCTTATTATTCTCATATACTTCTTGCCATTCAAAGTAACCTTCACTGAAATAAACAGCGAATTTAATTTTTACGTTTTTCTTCTCTGTATAGTCATAACCAGTAAACTCTACTACGTCATACTCTTTTTCTTTCTTCACGAACTTCCAAGTTGGATTATCAGTCATAACCTCTAAAGTAAATCCTTCATCACTTGAACGAACAACATTTTTAATATTCGGCTCAGTTGGTAAAAGAGAAAGTCCGAACATAGCTCCACCAAACACTATCCCCACTATAACTTGTAAACCAATCATACCAGCAGCACTAGCGCCACCCTTTGATTGTAAGTAATACGCCTTCTTGTGATCCGGCATATCTTCTTCCTTATGTAAAACTCGAACAGCATGCTTATAATATAAACGGTTTCCTTGCCATCCAGTAAATATCATCATTCCTAATTGAAGAACTAAACTAACTGTTAAATAAATCCCATCTGGAATATCTATAAAAGGAGTTACAACGATACTAGGTACCGCCAATAACGTAAGTATAATAAACAACTTATACATTTTACGATAAGCTAACCAAAAAGTTGGGAAGAAAAAGGCTACCCAATTCCACGTATTCCCTTGTGCTGGATTTTCTACTTTTCCCCATTTAAAGTCATAATACGCCGTATTCTTTTGAACAATCTTATGTAACTCTTGTGGAGAAATTGTTTCTTGTAAAACAGTGTCTTTCACGTACATCATCCTTTTCTTATTTCTATATACAGGTATTGTATATGTACAAAAAGAAGGAATCTAACAAAAAGTACATATATTTCATAAAAATGAACGGAAATCGAATATATTCCGACAATTATCCGTTTATTATTTCATTTTACTTTAAAATATATTAAAATACTTATGAATCATACGTTTAATACACTAAGTTAAATGTTTTGTATGTTCACAAAAAAAGATGCCCCAAAATCATTTGGACACATCCTACTCCTATTATATAAATTACTATTATGGTATGGTTTAACCTAAAATCTCGACTTAAAAGACTTCACAAATTAACTTTCTACTATTTAAAACATATTTCCACTTACACAACTAATAAATAATCTATCATTAATTTCCTCAATTGATACAATAAAATCTACTTCAACTATATTTTTAGGCAGTTTCATTATTCTTAAATTCCACCTTTTTTTCATATTCATCTAAGAAAATTGTAGCATCATCATATTTAAAAAACTCGACCCAAGCGTCAAAAAACTGACAAATCGGGTCTATTATGTCTGTTTTTTCTTGAAACAAAATACGCTCATCTATACTAAGTATTATTTCTCCAGTATTTTCTATCGGCAGTTTATGTAGTTCCATTTGAAAATTTTTCATGATTCCTCCCCTTCTTGATTATATTGAAATACTATTTTTATTTATTCCACACTACCCTTCACTTTCTCAATAACATCTTCTATACGTTCCGCTATACATTCTATCTCCCAATCACCCTCACCGTGCAAAGCTGTATAAACCGGGCATTTTTCATCATTACTATCTACAAAGATTGGATCACCGAGATACGAATCTATTCCAATTACAATCCATCCCTCTTTCCAATCTCCTTCTTCATTCCCGGTTAAGCTTTGCCCTTCTTCATCAAAGCTATAACCAAGTTGTCCTTCTTCTATTTCTTCACTATTAAACAATTCTATCGTCATAGGTTCAGATTCATACTCTAGCTCAATTTCATTATCCTCAGCACGATCTACATATTCTAAAAGTTGTTTAATTTTATTATGGTTATTCATGATATCTTCTCCATTCTCTCTTAAAATAATCTAGCTTTAGTCATACTATAATATATAAAATAAAGTTCATAAAACTACTATTTCAGGTGATTAAATATGAAGTGCATAGTTTGGACAGAAGATGTTTTTTCACAAAACTTCACTACGTTCCATATTGCATAATGTTTCACATGAAACTATCCACATTCCGGATCACCTTTCTACCATTTCCGACTGGTTTCAAACGTGGGCTTCTTATGAAAACTTAACAAAAATAAATATACATTCCATTACTCCGTTACTAGCCGTCGTTCCAATATTATAAGAAAAAGCGTTTCTGCTTCTTACCTGTTTTTCTTTCTACAAATTAAAACAGTACGAACAAGCTAATCACTATTTACAGCAATATTTACATTGCTCTGTGCATCTTAATAACGAGAAAAAAGAAAAAGTATTCTTTCATGAAGTTGATATGTATATGAAAAAACTAGTAGAAAGCACAATGTAAATGTACATTGTGCTTTCTACTAGTCCTTTATCACACTTTTTATATTTCCTCCTACAACTACCAAGTAATATTCATTTCTTCAAATGACGCTTTACTCACTTCTAACCTTTCACTATCATCCGTCCCAATCATTGCTACTTCCTCTTTAGACAACTTAATTTTCTCATTCGGATTTTGGATTTTTCTCTCATACACGAATTGTAAAAGTTCTATTTGTTCCGCTGTCAGTTCATACTCTTCTTCCAGTCTTTCAATTGCTGATTCCGTATCAAGTAATGGAATTTCTAATAAAAATCCACCGTGCTCTTCCATCTCTTCAAATGGATCAATTGAATACGCACCGCTATCCTCAATCCAAAATGCAGTTGTAATAAAAGGAACTGTTTCGCCTTCTACTTCTTCTAATACGTATTGAAGTGCTTCCTCTTTCGCAATGTCTATTACTTCCGAAGGTGCCCCTTCAAAATAATTTGCCGCATCAATCCACTCTTCAATTCTCTCGCTATTCACATCTTGAAGACATACAATCGTGTAAAAGTAATTGTCCCTTGTCCACCTTGACTATCTTGCATACTGTAGTTAAATCCATCCCATGAACTTTCGTGTGAAAAATCAGGAGCATGTGCTACAAAAATTGCATCTGCAATCGACTTTAAGATACAACCTTTCCATAGTTGTTCTTTATTTATATGTAATTTATATTTACTCATCTGCTTTCCTCGCCTACATATTTTTTATATTATCTTTCGAATTCTCATTCCGTGTAAAGTACTTTTTCATTATATAACAATAGTAAAAGCATCCTTCATACAAAGGATGCTTTTACTATTTTCTCTACCATTTCCCCCTACACTCCTCAATTAAACTAAGCAAATATCTCTTCGTCATATCAGCCCTTCTCCAAATAGAAAGTTTCTTCTTCTCCTTTGGATCATACCTCATTCGCTCTACTTCTTTTAATAAAGGCTCCCATTCTTTCGCTGAGCGTTCTAACAAGTATTGCAATCCTCTATCTTTTGAAACAATTGTTTTATAATCTAACGTATATAAAATACGCCCCATCGTAACGACAGCTGATTCTACCCACTCTTCTATGAAAAATAAATATGGCTGCTTCGCTTTTTCACTCCAGTACTGTTCTACGTTGTATTGCATTGTATTGACTACATCATCCCACTTTATTTGAAGTGGAAGGTCTTCTACTTCTTTCCCGATAACTGTAATGCCTTGATTTTTTAATGTCCACCATGTGACCGCATTAATATCCCAATGACCTATATTCGCCTTACCATCTGCACAATACACGTACTCATTTATTTCATGATTGTATTTCCCTAAGTCAGCAAGCGGAATATACATACCGTCCATTCTTTTACCTAGCGTACTTTCACTCATTTTCTTATGCAGTTCTACAATTTGTTGTTTTTCAGCTTCATTCACGGAATCATTTAGTACTGCAACAAAATCAACATCGCTCGTTTCTATATGAAATGCACCTAGCGCAATAGAGCCGTAAACATATACTCCGACTATTTTTCCATCTAAAAAAATTTCTTTTAACCCTACTATGTACTGCTCCATTAACTGCTTTACTTCTCCTGGTAAAGCTTGTTTTATTCCATTCTCCACATCTATCCCTCCATTAAAAAAAGCCTTCGCAAATTCGCAAAGGCTTCCTGCTTTATAAATATTTCTCGATTTCCTCGTAAACATCCTTCAAACGAGGATTTCCTTCTCCAACAATCTCTCCATTCACAAGAACGACTGGATAAAATAAATCTTCTTCTACTACGCGCTCTGCGAATGCTTTTTTATCTTCATCTTCTTGTTCTTGTTGAAAATCAATATACTCGAAATTAAATTTATTTTCTTGTCCTTCATATTTACGACCAATCGCCGCTTGTAACCACTCAAACGTTTCTGTTGAAGATGGCATTCCGACGCAGCTCGCACAAATTACTTTCGTCCCATACACTTGCACATTAACCATTTCTTCTCCCCCACTTCTTGTTCTAACAGTATATTCAGATGTCTTAGTACATAAGCACATCATTTTACAAACTTATTCCATACCCCTATACTGAAAAAACACGTTGTACACATGATAAAATATTTCGACAATAAAACAAGAACAGAAAAAATAGATTTTCCCCTCTATCTTGATTATAATAAAACTGATGAAAGGAGTCGATAAAAATGGAAAACCCACATATGCAAGAACAAGTACTAGAAGTACTAGATAAATTACGTCCGTTCTTACTTCGCGATGGCGGAGACGTTGAATTAGTAGACATTGAAGAAGGTATCGTAAAATTACGCCTTATGGGTGCATGCGGAAGCTGCCCAAGTTCTACAATCACACTAAAAGCTGGTATCGAGCGCGCGTTACTTGAAGAAGTACCAGGCGTTATTGAAGTAGAACAAGTATTTTAATTAAAAGCGGAAGCGACTCGTTCAAAATGTGAGGAGGATGGAGCTTCTGACATAGAGGCGCTTTTTGCCTCGGCGGAAGAAGCGAAGCCACCGAACATTTTAGCCGCTGGAGCTAGATATTAATTAAAAGCAGAAGCGGTTCGGTCAGAATCGCTTCCTAGAAAGAGACCCCAATGGGTCTCTTTTTTTATTCAAATAACACTTCTCCTTTAACATCATAAAACAAAATTGGAAATCCTTCTCAAAAAATGCGATAATTAATACTATATAGTGAATCGTTCACACATATAAAGTGAAACTATAATCAGTGGGCGTTTACGGGCAGCCCGATTCCCACAAATAGCGGGATGAAGTAAAAAACATAGGGGGGACGACACATGCCAAAAATGGGGAACACTTTTTTAACAATTCAAGAACTAGAAGAGAAAAAAGAATATTTATTAGGCCTTTCGTCCGTTATACCAACATGGAATACAAGCTATCAATTTTTATTTAAAGAAATCCAGCAAGAATTATTGAGTAAAGTAAATGAAAAAATCGAAAGAAATCAATTCATTTTAAATATATGTGCGGATCAACAGGTAGGAGCATAATGTATTACATACAATTGCGGTATAAAAAAGAGACCTCAATCGGTCTCTTTTTTATACTTTTAAGATAGCCAATCTAATTTTCTAATCCCTAACTTATCAATTGGCAAACGAAGTGATCCATAAAAATTCCTCATAAATTGCTCAGAGCGGTTCACATCGTGTAAAATGGCTTCTAAGCGATCTCTATATATACTTTTTTGTTCTTCGTTCCCAGTTTGGTAATATCGTTCGACCGTTTCAAAATAGTGGAGCGGGAACAGGAGCCTTGCAAATAATAAGCGCCAACCAAATGAGGATAGCGAATAATTGCGTTCATAATCTGTAACAAATTGAACGATTGTTTGCTCCCAGTCTTTCTTCTTTTCAATCATCATATAGCGAATCAATTCTGCTATATCTCGAGTGGGATGATCATACACCCACTCAAAAGGAAGTTTTAGACGCTTCGTTTGATGCCATAATAAAGGTGTAAATCGCTCCTGGCAAATTGTTGCCGCATCGGTCATTTGTGGCGTATCATCCATCTCTGTATCGACAACATACTGAATTGCATTTTCCGCAACTCCTAAATAATACGGGAAGGATTCGATAAACAATTGATCGAATACGTCTGTAGGGTGGTTCATCACTTGTGATTGCCAAAATTTCTCTAATTGATCGAGCCTTTTTTCCCATAACGCTTTCCATTCACCAATGCGGCTTAATTGCTCAATTTCTTCTGGAAAGAATGCACCTCGTTTATGGAATATAGAAAGCTCACTTCCTAATGACATAGCATGTCGTTCTAACGTGCGCATACCTTTTAATAAGCAGTAATTTTGTTCTTCTATCTCACTTACATAGTAGCCGTGTATAGTCGGAACGAAAGTCGCTACAGTCATATCCCCTTGCTGGTTCATATAGTCACTGAGCTTTTTCATCTCTACAAGTACTTCTTCCTCCATTTCTCCAATTGGAACAAGTACATAAATTTTGTTGCGAATCCAAAAGCTTTTATAGGGGCCAAGGGGGATTAATTCTTTAACATGCATGTGATAATGCTCATAAATATGCTGAATCATCGCAGTCGCCACCTATGGTTTTTCTTTATATATATGAGCTTGTGCTCGCCTTTCATTCCTATGCACATGATAAAGCAACGAAACGTATACAAATACTAAAAAGAAAAAAAGGTGATAAACATGAAAGAATCAAATCAACTACAAGAAAGAGCATTACAACTATTACAAGAACGCGGTGTAACAATTGACGATATTGCTGAACTTGTTCATTTTCTTCAAAAAAAATATCATCCAAATTTAGAGATGTCAGAATGCCGTTATAACGTTGAGCGTGTATTATCAAAACGTGAAGTACAAAACGCACTAATTACTGGTATCGAACTCGATGTCCTTGCTGAAAAAGGAATGTTAAGTGCGCCGTTACAAGATATCGTAAAACGTGATGAAGGCTTATACGGAATTGATGAAGTTATCGCACTTTCTATCGTTAACGTGTACGGCTCTATCGGTTTCACGAACTTTGGATATATCGATAAATTAAAACCTGGTATTTTAGAATACTTAAATGATAAATCAACTGGCAAAGTGCATACATTCCTTGATGATATCGTTGGCGGAATCGCTGCCGCTGCTTCAAGCCGTTTAGCGCACCGAGCTGATCACTCGGAATAATAATGCTTTCTAGACCGTCAGTTTTATGCTGACGGTCTTTCATATTCCATGAGCATAAATTTTCTTCCGCGGCTCAAAAAGATAGGTCCTTGCTGAAAACCTATATTTTTATATAGCGTAATTGCTCTTGTATTAAATGTTGCTACACTTAATCGAAACATTTTTGCATTAAACTCTTTCGTGGCAAACGCTATTCCAGCTTTGAAAAATTCTTTCCCCATTCCTTTCCCTGTTAACGCCGGCTTCATACCAAGTCCGATATCAATCAGATTTTCTCCACCATATAAATTAGCATCTCTTCCACCTGGTACTTGTGCATTTTCTCCAAAACAAAAATAGCCGATGAACTCTCCTTGATCGTCACAACAGCCATAATACGTTCCATCTAATAGCTCTTCTATCACTTCTTTCTCGCCTGAAAAACTATATAAATTATATGGTTCCTCGTACGTCCACGTATTTATATCATTTGCTTCTTCTATCGTTAACTTATGTATATCCATCCTTCTCTCTCCTTATCAAGTGTTCTATATACTCATTCATTCTCTGCGCCTTATTTCCCTCTAATTGAAATATGCAGAATTGCATACACACAAACATTACACAAATGGTACAATTTATTTGAATCGCTGTTGCTACACTTCTTGATTAAAGAAAAGGCGTTAAAACGGAAATTAGCGTCTTATCGAACTCAAGCAATTGACACATTTTGTCATCATAAAAGACACTCGAAAGAGTGTCTTTTTTCTATATTTCATAAGGACTTACTCATTCCCCAAAATAAACGCATAAAATAATGTAACTCTTTACACGCATGAATCCCTTTCTAAAAGTTGTGAAGTACGTTACGGGAGATTCAAAATAAAAAGCACTCTGACTAGAGTGCTTTTCACTTTAAAACAAGGAGGTTACATATATGGATAGTACTCTCGTATTTAACTTCGGTATTGGTATTGTCATCATTTTATTTGTCTTCTTTGTTCTTTGTATGAGCGGGGTATAGCAATCTTTTATGCCGATAATTCCTTTAAAGTATCACTTAATTTGAACTTTCTTAATTGTAATGAAGCAATCATCGCTGCCCCTGCTCCAAGCACCACACTAGCAAAAGCTAATATGCAAACTTGATTATACGGAATGATAATAACCGTTAGATCTAAGCTTGATAACACAATATAACTAAACAAAATCCCGCCAAAAATGCCAATACAACCAGCTATCGCTCCAAGTAAAGTTCCCTCTAATAAAACAATCCGTCTCATTTGCTTCGGAATAGCCCCTACCGCACGAATCATACTAATTTCAGCACGTCTTTCATGCAAACTTGAGACAATCGCATTCATTAACCCTATTCCAGAAATAATGAAAACAATTACAACTAACAAGCGAATTAACATCATCATTTGCGATAATAACTGCTCCTGTTCTTTTAATAAATCATGGCTATTAATAACTTCTACGTTCTCTTTATTATTTGTAATTTGTTTTACTTGCTTCTTAATCGATTCAAATGATTGATTAGAATTTGTCATAATTTGAATTACTTCATATCCTTGCACGTGAAACTTATCACGAGCCCATTGTTCATTTACAAAAACATCTGATCCTCTTAACCTTACTCCTTGCTCAATAATCGAAACGACTTTAATCGCTTGTTTTTCTTTTCCATTCCCTTGTACTTCAAACGTATCATGCAACTGAAGCCCTAATTTTTTAGCCGTTTCCTTCGTAACGACTCCCTCACCGTCTTGTAATGGCTTATTTAAGTCTTTTCCTGCAATCACTTTCGCTCTCGTTACTTTTTGATACGCGACAATATCATTTCCCACAACTTCCATCAAATCAGGTTCAAAATCATTTTTCCTCGCATGTTCATACCACTCTTGATTCGCTTTTTTAAAATCATAATTTACAAGCTTTGTTGTAAAATCAGTAGCATTCCCGACACTCGTCTCTACACCGTCAATTTTTCTAACCTTCTCTATCCAGCTAAATGGTAATGATTCAGTTCTTTGCGACTCTATTGGAATTCTTATTACTAAATCAGCTGGTAGATTTTTTTGCAATCCTTTTTTCATACCTTCATACATAGAATTTACATACATCGTTCCAACAAGTGCTAACATAAAACCAAATGCTAGTATAGCAACCGATACAGCTGCCTTATTCCGATAACGAATTACATTCCGGCTACTAATCGTCGTTTCAATTCGTAATATCATTTGAAGTGGTTTTGCAATCACTGGTGCTATCATCCGAATAAATAACGGAATCGCAAATAACAAACCGACCGCAAATAACAGCGCACCTATCGCACTTGGATTAAAACCTATATACCACTCTAATACGTTACCCGTTAGTCCAATAACAGTACCAATGATTAGAATGCTACCACTAAAAGCACTCCACCTTTTTTCTTTTTTCTCATTACTAGGAAGACCTGGCCTAAGCGCTTGAACTGGTGGAATCTTTCTAACCATGAAGGCTGGTATAATAGCCCCTATAATAGACATAACAATTCCTAGTAAAAACGTAATGAGTAGAATCTCGCCTGAAATCGAAAATGATTCTTTCCCTGCCCCCTCAATATTCACCCATTTATTAATAAATGATGCGGCGATTGTTTGAGTACCTGCTCCAAGAATAACTCCTGCTAGCGATCCGATTGCCCCAATACATAAAGCCTCTAATAAAACGACTAATATAATTTGATTTGGATTACTACCAAGTGCACGTAATAATGCCCATTGCTTAAATCGACTTCTGACAGATAAGAAGAAACTTCCCATTATTAAAAGGGCTACAACAAATAAGGCAATACCACCTAAACTAAAAATTAATGGCTTCATTACATTTAGTCGTTCAAATGCCTTATCTACATAAGTACGTTGGTCCACCTTTATATTTTCAATCTTTTTATGTACATCAAAAGCAATTGCTTTTTTCACATTTATATCTTGTACTTTCACTTGAACAAGATTGAATTGATTTGGCAAATTTAATTCTTTTTGAAGCCAATGGATTGGAAAATAAGCACTATGTCCCATTGACGCCATTAACGGTGGATTTAAAATACCGACAACTTTCACAGCCTTTTCACCATGCTGCGGAAATGGCAGTTTAATCGTATCTCCTACCCTTATATTTTCACGATCTGTATACCCTTTTGTCAGTGCTACTTCAGCACCTTCTTTCGGATATCGTCCTTCTAATATTTTATAAGAATGCATTTCTGGAGAATCTTGCTCAACACCCCAATAAGATGGCTTTCCCGATAATTCTTTATAATGTGGAAAAGGATACGGTATAAGTGCTTTTGATATTTTTTCAGCATTTTCTAAGCCATCTATTCCTTTTAAACTTTCATTATTTAAATACATATCATTTTTTATATAGCCAAATTGTAAATTATAATCTCCATACCGACTTACTACTTGTTCCTTCACACTTTGCTCTACTGATTGATTGCCTAGCAATAACATCGTCGCTAACATAACACCTAAAGCTGCACCGAGGGCAATCAACATATTTCGCAACCAATTTTGTTTCATCGATTTTACCGCATACTTAATTACCCATCGCATCACCTTTACCTCCTACTTTAAAGTGACGATTCATAATCTCTTGAATGTGGATAACTTGTTGCGGGATATTTCGAAATTTCCATCCTTTACTTTCAGCATGCTCATGAATCACCTCACCATCTAATAAGAAAACGACTTTATCAGCATGGGCCGCTACGAACGGATCGTGCGTTACAATGACAGCTGTTTGCCCTAATTCATCACATGCATTGCGAAGTGCCGCAATAATATTTTTACTGTTTTCTGAATCTAACGCCCCTGTTGGTTCATCTGCTAATATAATAGCCGGCTCATTTGCAAAAGCTCTTGCTATCGCAACCCTTTGCTGTTGCCCACCTGATAACTGTGCTGGTAAATGCTTTTCTTTTCCTTTCAATCCAACGAGCTCTAATAAACGATTTGCTGTGACCGTTGCCTTCTTTTGCGAAACATTATCTAATAATAAAGGCAACCCTACATTTTCCTCCGCATTAAACACTGGAATTAAATTAAACTGTTGAAAAATAAAACCGATTTTATGCCTTCTAAATAAAGCGAGCTCTTTTTCTTTTAATGTTGAAATCTCCGTACCATCAACTCGAATACTACCTACTGATGGAATATCTAATCCACCTAACAGCTGAAGTAAGGTCGTTTTCCCCGATCCACTTGCCCCCATAATACAAACAAAATCTCCTTTTTGAATTTGAAGATTAATATCTTTTAAGATCTTTACTTTACTATCTCCAATATCAAACGATTTTTCTAACCCTTCAATTTCAATAATATTCATCCCGATATCCCCTTCTCTCTCTATTTACCAATCTATATATTCTATTCAAAATGCAAAATCCCTACTATTTTGTATTTTTTTGTCACATACTAACATTTATATTAACCGGCATTAAGTGCCCAATTAGTGTAAGCAAATAATCAGTGCGGGATGGATAGCCCCCACCGATTAAAATTTCACTCTATTTCTCACGTCAGAAAAGTTGACTCTCGCAACGAAAGTAACCATAATAGTTACACGAATATATAAAAACTATTCACATATCCACAAGTAGGAGGAAGAACAATGAAACATGTAATCGTTTATGCACACCCGAATACAGAAAGCTTTAACCATGCAATTTTAGAAACTGTAAAAAGTGAATTAGAAGGAAAAGGTCATGAAGTACGCGTTCGTGATTTATATGAATTAAACTTCAATCCAGTATTAGGTGCTTCCGATTTCATCTCATTTTCCCAAGGAAACACACCAGAAGATATTAAAGAAGAACAAAAGCATATCACTTGGGCTGATAGTATTACATTCATTTACCCCGTTTGGTGGGCGGGTCTTCCTGCTATTTTAAAAGGATACGTTGACCGTGTATTTAGCCACGGCTTTGCTTATGCTTACGGTGAAAATGGTATTGAAAAGTTATTAAGCAGTAAAAAAGGATTGTTATTATCTACGATGGGAAATTCGAAAGAAGTATACACAGCAGGCGGTATGTTTGATGCAATGAAAAAAACAGCAGATGTTGGTATTTTTGAATTTACAGGCATTGAAACACTTGAGCATACATTCTATACAAGTGTTCCTTCTGTGGATGACAATGTGCGTAAACAATATCTTGAAGAAGTTAAAGACGTAGTGAATCGTGCGTTTTAATAAAAAAACTCCGGTTATAACAACCGGAGTTTTTATTTCATCATCAATTTCGGAATATATCTTTGAAGAATGCTTTCTAATTCATTCATATCTTCCTGTCTAATAAGTAAATTCACATTATCATTCATTTTTTCTCGCCCGCGATATAAAAATATATTTTCTTTTGGATTTTCCCATGTTGATGTTTTATAGCCTTTTAATTCTTCGTATGAATAATAGTTCAATCCGTCTATTACACCTTTTTCATATATCTGTACACTTTTAATAAGATGGATCGCTATTAAAATCATAAAACAACTTGCTACAGCATAACTACCTGACTGAATGAGAAACTGTTCAAGTGTGCCAATATCACCACTTACGTATTGAGCATATATATACATACATTGTCCGATAAAGTACGCTGGTCCAAGTAAGGCAATCCAACGTCGTTTCACCCGAGGATATGCTGCAATAAGCTTTCCCGCGCTTTTTTTCATTTCATTTATTTTATATATCTTCCATAGAACAAAGAATAAAACACATAATGTAAAAATAAACATAATACATGACATCCAGTACACTCTTATTTCCCCCTTTACATCATTACATATAAATTTTACATTTTATATCCCTATAGTACATATGCAATTGTGCATAAAAAACAGGTAACCTCTTCCGGCTACCTGCATTTCATTACATCTTCTCAATCCACTCCGTCAAGTTATGCACAACTTGCGTCGGTTGAACTTCGTATTCTGTTAACTTCTCCACAGTTGTGACTCCAGTGTGGACAAGAAGGGTATGCATACCAGCATTTACTCCCGCTAAAATGTCCGTATCGTAGTTATCCCCAACCATTAATGCCTCATCTTTTCCTATGCCAAGCACTTTTAATGCTTGTTCCATAATGATTGATTCTGGTTTTCCAATAAAGATTGGCTCCACACCTGTTGATACTGTAACAACTGATGTTAATGAACCGTTACCTGGTAATAATCCACGCTCAGTTGGAATAGCAATATCTCCATTTGTAGAAATAAACGTTGCACCGTTACGTACAGCAAGACATGCTTTTGCTAATTTTTCATATGTGATGTCGCGATCTAAACCAACAACAACGAAATCAGGGTTTTCATCCACAAGTTCAAATCCTTTTTCCACAAGAGCATCATGTAAGCCTTCTTCACCAATCATGTATACAGTTGCATCTTGTTTACGTTCATAAATGAAATTCGCTGTCGCCATACTCGTTGTGAATACTTGCTCTGCTTTCGCTGGAATATCGAAACGAACAAGTTTTTCTGCAACTTGTTCTGGTTTACGAGTTGAGTTATTCGTAACGAATAAATACGGAATGCCGCGCTCTCCTAATGCTTTCACGAAGTCGCTTGCTTCTTCAATTTGTTCTTCACCACGATACATCGTACCGTCTAAGTCAATTAAATAACCTTTATACATCTATTATGTCTCTCCTTCTATGCTAGAGTTCTCATCTATCATACCACTCTTATATTACCCCCTTTTCCAAAAGAAAAAAACGCTTTACCTTAAAGCGCCCCAGAACGTTCATTTTTTCTCTTTTACTTGGTAAGAACAACTACAATCACCCTCACACATGTTTGCTAGCGTATTTACATCTGCATTCGCAAATAAACGCTTATACATCTCTTTTTCATCTGCACATACTTGCGGGAATCTCTCTGCAATTTCCTTTAACGGACAGTTTTGCTTTTCAATTACGAAAGAGTTCTCTCCATCTCTCTTTATTTGAACCATATAACCATTTTTCTCTTGCATTGCTGCTACCTCTTGCACTTTATATGCTAAGTTCTTTTGATTACTGATTCTCTTTTGCAATTTTTCTTCCATTCGCTTCGTTCTTTCTTTCAAAACGTAACGAAGTATTTTTTCATCGCCCATTCGAGCTAAATCTTCTAGCATATCAATCGCAAATTGCTTATATTCTTTCGGGAATGTATCTTCTCCCTTTTCACTTAACCCGTACAAATAAGTTGGTCTTCCGACATGTTGCCTGACCATCTTAGAATAAATGAACCCATCTTTCTCAAGATTACTTAAATGTCTTCGAATCGCCATTTCTGTAATCTCTAAAACGTCAGCTAATTCTGCTACCGTATGTTCTCCCTTTACTTTCAACAATTGGACAATCTCGTCTTTCGTAGTGCGTGCTTCCCCCATGCTTTACCCTTCTCCCTTTTCCCTTTTCTTTCTCACATACAATATAAGATCCCCAAAAGGTATTCCCGGGGATCTCATAAGCATAATTATTCTGGTACAAATGCAGATACAGGCCCTAATTCCTTCTCTAAATAACTGCGAATATTTGCCGGGTAGTTCTCTACCACCGCAATATGTTTTTGAATCGTCTTATATAATTCATCATGATTCATTTGAATATAATCTTGCGTAAGCATTTTTCGAAGAAGGATAATTTCTTTCATTCCTTGTCCTTCTTCTGCACTTATCACTCGCTCGTCCATTAAAATATCGATAATATCTTCATAGCTTCCTGGATCGCGCATAATAAATCCATCAATCATCGCATTCCCTACATCTAATACGCAATCAATCATAAGATGGGCTATGCGCTCTAATGCATAAAATTCAAACTCGGTTTCATATATCTTCTTCTCTTGAAATGTATTTGTTGCTCGTTCTAAACATACTAGCATTTGTTCTATTTTTTTTCTATCTACGAAGTACATTCATGTCACCTACCTGGAAATTAAAGCATTTACATTTTAATTGTAACGCTTTCTTCTGAAAAAATCGACAATTTTTCGAATTCACCTTTTCTCCGTTATTTGTTATAGTTATATTTGTATGATTTTTGAAATTGGAGGAATGAAATCTTGGAACGTGAACTCGCACTAGAAATTGTCCGTGTAACAGAAGCAGCAGCATTAGCATCCGCACAGTGGATGGGCCGCGGAAAGAAAAATGAAGCAGATGATGCAGCAACTACAGCTATGCGTGATATGTTCGATTCAGTAAACATGGCAGGTACAGTTGTAATTGGTGAAGGAGAACTTGATGAAGCACCGATGTTATATATTGGTGAAGAACTAGGAACAGGTAACGGTCCAGAAGTAGATATCGCCGTTGATCCATTAGAAGGTACAAACATCGTTGCAAAAGGTCTTGCAAACGCAATGGCAGTTATCGCAATCGCAGATAAAGGAAACCTTCTTCACGCTCCTGATATGTACATGGAAAAAATCGCGGTTGGTCCAAAAGCAGCTGGTAAAATTAGCTTAGATGATCCAATTGAAAAAACAATTGAAATTGTAGCAGAAGCTAACAATAAAAAGATTCGTGATCTAACAGTTATCATTCAAGAACGTGAACGTCATCAAGATATTATTGACCGTGTTCGTGCAAAAGGGGCTCGCGTGAAATTATTTGGTGATGGCGATGTTGGTGCATCAATCGCAACAGCACTACCTGGAACAGGTATCGACTTATTCGTAGGTGTTGGCGGAGCTCCAGAAGGCGTTATTTCTGCAGCAGCATTAAAATGCCTTGAAGGTGAAATGCAAGCCCGCTTAGTTCCAATGAACGAAGAAGAAGAAGCTCGTTGTCGTGAAATGGGATTAGAAGATCCTCGTCAACTTCTTATGTTAGATGACTTAGTATCTGGTGATGATGCAATCTTCTCAGCAACAGGTGTTTCTGCTGGTGAGTTATTAGACGGCGTGAAATTCCTTGGCGGAGATTTAGCTGAAACATATTCTATCGTTATGCGTTACAAAACAAGAACAGTACGTTTCATTAAAACGCATCACCATTTAGATCATAAACCACACTTAAACTTAGATATTTAATAAAGGAGCCATGTGTATGGAAGAACGTTTCTTTCTGTACGACGATACTGTCGCTACAAAAACTCGTTTCGTTAGCTTTATGGGAGAAAATGAGCGTCATGATTTAGCGCTTTTATACTCCGATCGTCATTACGGTAAAACAATTGTCCTTGATATGCAGAGCAATAAATTTGCAATCATCGGTCCTGACGATTTAAACGAACCAGGCTACTTAGAGCACGCATTTTCTATGACTGAAGAAATTGCAGAAGAATTACGCTCATTTTTATTTGAACTTATATAACTTATCTCAAACACCAGCTATTTTAGCTGGTGTTTTTTCACTGTAATTATTTTGAATTTTCAATCTCTCGTGGTATACTTATGTACAAATCTATTTGGATAGAAAGGACGTTATCTACGTATGCCAACATTTACTTTGTAATGGACCAGCAATTGGATAGCATTACTCTCAAAAAAGCACGGTGCTTTTTCAAGGGAGTAGTCTGCCCATTCCCATTACAAAGGAACGTAACGCATCTGTAGTATGATGTTTACGGAGGTTCCTCTTTGGGGAACCTCTTTTTATTTTTGTCTACTTCTCATGTCTTCATACTACAAGACATCCAAATAGCTGTATTACGTTCCTTTACCACTACTATAAGAGGTGAAGGAAAATGCAGAAAGTACAACTTTCTTGGAGTTTATATGAAAATCAGCAAAACACAATCGAAAAATATTGTAAAAATTGCGGACGTAATACCCTATTTACTGATACGAATATTCGCAGGCATAACGCCAATGGAAAAAACATATACCGCTTTGCCATTTATAAATGCCCGAACGATCATACGTGGAATCAAAAACTGCGCATTTATAAATCATTTACTGATCATGTGGAAACAATCGATATGATTCAGCAAGACCAAACAGAAACAACTACTACCATTTCTATGACACAACATAAAGAAAGTGGCATAGTTGAAATCACGATTGTATTAGACATCGTTTTTGGCTCCCACCGAATTGATAAAGTGTTATCCACATATATTTCAGATTGGAGCCGTACTACCATTGTGGATAAAATTAAAAGTGGGGATATTCAATTGAACGGACAACAAATGAAACCAAATAAACAACTCTCTGAAGGCGATTATATTTCAATTTGTTTATAAGGAGGTGCCTCATGCTAAACGTGAGAAAAGGTACGATGAATTTATTAGACGAATTAGATGGAATGTATACAGAATGTAAAAAAGCGCTATTACAAAATCAAATTTACCAATGGGATGATTCTTATCCAGCTCGAGAACATATTTCCTATCACTTAGAACAAGATGAACTCTATTGCTTGTTTGAGGATGATTCACTCGTTGGTGCTGTCGTGTTAAACGAGTGGCAGTCTCCCGAATATAAACGAATTAATTGGTCAGAAACAGACGGACGCTTTCTTATCGTCCACTCTTTCGTTATCCATCCTCTCTCGCAAGGAAAAGGATATAGTAAAGTACTTTTATCTTTTTGGGAAAGTGAAGCAAGACGGGAAGGTTACAAAGGCATACGCCTAGATTGCTTTACTCGCAATCCGGTTTCATTAAGTCTATATGAAAAAAACGATTATATTTGCCGAGGTGCTGTTTATTTTGAAAGTAAACAGCCTCCTCACAACTGGTATAATTGCTATGAAAAAATCCTCTTACAATCGTAAGAGGATTTTTTTATTTCTTCACTTTTCGTAATACGAAGTGTGCACAACCGAAGTTACAGTACTCGTATAAATACTCTGATAAAGTACTAATTTTCGTATCATATGTCGCACGTTGGTTACTATCATCAAAGAATCCGCGCAATCTAAGTTGCTCATATCCCCAGTCTCCAACGATATAATCATATTTATTTAAAATTTCTGCATAGCGCTCTTTAAATGCTTCTTCACTAAAACCGTCACGAAAGTTTTTAATTACTTCGTACTGAACATTATTAATGCTCACCGTAGCATGAATTTCTTGCTTTTGCTCCATCATTAACTTCCTCTCTAAGCATTCTTCTTTTTATCGTATCACAAAGCATAACAACCAACAATTTCAAATACAAAAAATTGCAAATTAGTACATGCTATGGAGAAGGAGGTGATACATCGTGAAAAAACAAATTTTACTTTCCCTTCTCACTCTTTCCCTATTTACAGGCTGCCAATCAACGAATAAAGCCGAAATGGAACGTGAGGAAGGAAGCCGTGTTCTTGTTTCCAACAAAAACGACATGTATCATACGGAAAATACAAATACACGATTAACGAGAGTCGGTTATTCATCTAAACAAAAGCATGAAGTATCTAACAAACAAGTAGGAGCCATTAACCGTGAGAAAGTTGCTGAAATGATTACAAGCATGACAGTCAAACTTCCTGACGTTACAAACGCTGCTACGCTCGTTACCGATGATGAAGTATTTGTTGTATACCGTGCAAACACAACGGATCCGAAACTCGTAGCGGATCAAGTATATAAAGCTGCTTTGTCCATCGTTCCTCGCTATTATAAAGCATATGTATCGACAGACCAAAAGTTGATTTCTCAAATTCAAGGACTGCAATCTGGTGCATTAAATGATACAGAATATACGCAAAGCCTCGATATGTTAAAACGGGAAATGAGTAAAAATCCTCATTTGAACAATACAGGGGATCAGACTTTAAATGATATGATTAAAAAGTAAAACAGGTGGAGAAAACCTCCACCTGTTTTACTTTTTATTTTTTATTACGATCCGCATAAACCTCCATCGCATCACACATAAACTGTGCTAACCCTTCGCCAAACTTATCAATATTTTTCGTGAAGCGCTCATCAGCGACGTACATTTGACCGAGCCCCTTGAAGGCTTCTAATGAATATTCACCAAAGTTTTGCAAGTAATCATACCATACTTTAATAGCTTCTTGTGCCTCTTTAGAATCAGGTGCACCATGTCTAAGCACCGCTAAATTTCTGTAAATAGTATTAAACTCTTCCTGATTCTCTTTTGACATACCTTTTGCATATTCGTTCGCTTTATCTACAGCTGTATCTCCCCATCTTTCACGCGCTTCTTCTTCATATGGGTTATGGCTAAAATCAAATCCTTCAAATTTCTCTTTGTTCGTCATTTCAATCTCTCCTTTTGTATGCTGAATTGTTTTATCAATCGTCGCAATCACCTTATCTAACCTCGCACGTTTTTCAAGAAGCATTTTCTTATGAAGCTGTAATGCTTCTTCGCGATCAAATGACGGACTCATGATAATTTCTTTAATTTTCTTCAAAGGGAAGCCTAGCTCTTTAAAAAATAAAATTTGCTGCAGTGTCTCTAAATTTTCGTCAGAATACAGACGATATCCAGATTCTGTCGTCTCGTCTGGGGTTAACAACCCAATTTCATCGTAATGATGCAGTGTGCGCACACTAATTCCAACTAAATCCGCTACTTCTTTTACTCTCATTGTCATTTGTATCTCCCCCTTAATACATACGATAAAGTATGACGCAACGTTAGAGTCAATAAGTAAATTCATTTTATCCCTCTATTTGCGAGCAGTAATACCCTCACCTCAAAATTCGGGGGATAGACAACACTCCCATTGATTAAAGTTTCAATTTATCTCTAAAAGTTTCATCTCTCCCATATTTCATGCATAATAGATATGTACATATATTAGAAAGCGGTGAAAGTATGGTTTCAAATACTGTAATTGCCAGCATCATCATGCAACTCGTTGTTTCGGTTCTGGTCCCAATTATTGTACTCGTTTATTTCCGTAAAAAATATAATATTAATTGGAAAGTGGTCGGAGTTGGTGTTCTTATCTTTATCGGATTTACCCAAATTCTCGAAACACCATTTCATCTATTTATGCGCGGTAATCCAGCAATCGCTCCATTTTTAGAAAATCCATTTGTCTTCGCACTTTATGGCGGGCTAACTGCTGGTATTTTTGAAGAATTAGGACGCTTCGTTGCCTTCTTCTTCCTACTAAAAAAATATCTAGAATATAAAGATGGCTTTGCTTACGGAATTGGTCACGGCGGGATAGAATCTATTTTAGTTGGCGGATTCTCTGCATTGCAAACTCTCATATTCGCAAATGCTATTAACGATGGTAGCTTTGCTCAAATGGCAGAAAAACTACCTCAATTAAATCTTGTAAAGGACATGTTAATCGAGCAGCCTGCCTATTTTTACTTCCTTGGTAGCGTAGAAAGAATTATGGCACTCGTATTGCAAATTGCCTTTACAATGCTTGTTTTATACGCAGTAAAACAAAAGAAGTACATCTTCCTTATATATGCTATATTATTCCACGCATTTGTAGACTTTTTCGCAGCACTTTACCAAACAAAAACGATCAACATCTTTGTTGCAGAAGGGATTACTCTTCTACTAACAATTTGTGCTCTCGTTGTGATTCGCAAAATGAAAGTGAAATTAATGAGTGTGCCGGAGTAAAAAATAACCCACCAGTTGGTGGGTTATTTTTTACTCCGCACTAACGGGCAGTAGGACTCTCACCTCAAAGTTCGGCAAATGCAGAGAAGTTAGGCGAGAGATCAACTGCCCGATTGGTTCAACTAATAATCAGTGGACAAATCCCCCACTGATTAAAGTTTCACTTTATAAGGATTATCACAATGATGATAACTTTTGCCCTCTTGCAGCTCCCTCTTTGTTTCTGCATCTATAACGATATACTTATGAAACTCTTCTACTTCATTTTGAGTAAAAGAAGCAAAGAAGTACACTTGGCGATCAGGGTGAACAAAAAAATCTTGAAGCACCACTCTACTTCGACAACCGACAGCTGTTTTTTGTAGGAAAGAAAATTCTTCATCAGGCACTTCTTTAAATGAGATTTTTTTACGAACACTATATGCTGCATTTTTGTATTCTTTATAAATTTTCTTATCTAACTGTTTATAAAACACATCCTCACTCACAAATGTCTTATTTCGATTGCTTGGATAATCTAACTTTTGATTGGATTCTGCATATGTTGTGGATAATTGCATAAGAAAACAAATAATGAATACAATGCACATCATTTTTTTCATAGTGGCACCTCAATTTTTCATTATCCACACTACTTTTCCACATATTTAAATCCATATGCTGTTTCCAATAAAAAGGAATTATTTCTACATTTGTCGAAGTATATAGCGTCAACTTGAAAGATGGGGATGAATTATGAAGAAAATTATTGTAATACGACATTGTTCCGCAACTGGACAAAAACGTGATGCCGAATTAACGACTGCCGGAAAAAATCAAGCTAATATCCTTGCTACATTCCTTTTAGAAAATCAGATACAAATAGATCATATTATTTCGAGCCCATTTGTCCGAGCTATCGATTCTATTCGGCCCTATGCGCTCCAAGCTAACCTATCTATCGAAGAGGATGAACGATTAGCTGAACGTATATTAAGCAACGTTCCGATGGATGATTGGATGCCAAAACTAGAATCTACTTTTACAAACATAGATATTGCCTTTTCAGGCGGAGAGTCAACAAAACAAGCGACGGACCGTGCTATATCGCTTATCCAAGACGTTTTAAAATTAAACCATACTACAACACTACTCATTACACATGGAAACTTACTTACACTCATTTTAAAGCACTTTGATCATACGATCGGCTTTAATGAATGGAGAACTTTAACGAATCCTGATGTTTACGAAATTACAATCGGTGAACAAAGTATCATAAAACGATTATGGGAAGCGTCGTCCAAGTAGTATCCCTTTCCGAAACACTCAGTTGACGCCACGAGAAGAGACTGTATTAACAATAGAGAGGGGTATCATTCCATATGTATGAAGATGTACTTTCTTTACTACATAAAACAAATATTTCTTATGAAAAGTTTGAACACGAGCCAGTGCTTGATTATGAGACAGATCGTATCGTGCGTGAAAGACTCGGTTTGCAAGGTACTCCAAGTAAAAGCTTATTTTTAAAATCAAAATCCGGAGATTATTTCGTATTTTTTACGTTAGAGGGTACTCGGCTCGACCGAGGAGAAATGAAAGAAATAACAGGAGAAAGCTTATCACTTTGCTCTCCACATGAGTTACGAGAAAAAACTGGTTGCACCCCTGGCTGTGTAGCTCCTTTCGGTTATTCACAAGATGTAACGATTATTGTGGATAGTTCCATTTATACGTATGATAAAATTTTGATTACACCTGGTGTACCCGAATTTACAATTGAATTATCCACAGAGGAATTAAAAAAAATTGTATTCACATGCCCAAATACTGTTTTAGAGTACAAACAAAAAGAGAGCTAATGGTTAGCTCTCTTTTTTCATTATTTGGCTTCTGCTGTTTTTTCTTTTGCAGAACGTACTTGCTCGTCCGCATGATAAGAAGAACGTACAAGTGGGCCAGCTTCACAGTGGCTAAATCCTTTGCTAAGTGCAATTTCTTTAAGCTCTGCAAATTCTGCTGGTGGGTAATATTTAAGAACTGGTAAATGCTTCTTAGATGGTTGTAGGTATTGCCCAAGAGTTAAAATATCCACATTGTTTGCACGTAAGTCATCCATTGCTTCAATTAAATCTTCTCTCGTTTCACCTAAGCCCACCATAATGCTCGATTTAGTTGGAATATCAGGCTGCATTTCTTTCGCTCGACGTAAAAACTCTAATGAACGTTCATATTTTGCTCTAGCGCGAACTCGGTCAGATAATCGACGTACTGTTTCAATGTTATGGTTTAAAATATCTGGTTTTGCATCCATTAACATTTTTAAGTTTTCTTCTACTCCACCCATATCAGATGGTAATACTTCGATAGACGTGAATGGGTTTTTACGACGTACTGCGCGTACTGTTTCAGCAAAAACAGCTGCTCCCCCGTCCTTTAAATCATCACGTGCAACCGCTGTTATAACGACGTGCTTTAAGCCCATTTGTACTACTGAATCTGCTACGCGTTCTGGTTCTTGTAAATCAAGCTCCGTTGGTAAGCCTGTTTTAACCGCACAAAAACGACAAGCACGTGTACAAACCGCACCTAAAATCATAAATGTTGCTGTTTTTCTTACAGCCCAGCATTCATGAATATTCGGACATTTTGCCTCTTCACAAACGGTATGAAGATTTTTAGAACGCATCATTTTCTTTAAGCCTGTATAGTTTTCATTCGTGTTTAACTTAATTTTCAACCATTCGGGCTTGCGCTTATATTCTGTTTGTTTTGTCATGGTTATCAACTCCGCACAATATGAAATAGTTTACCGTGTTCGCTTCTTTCAATGTAACATATCTATTCTAACGTATGAAAGCGATTTGCTCAAATGAAGATTCTAAGATTTTTTCCAATCGTTCCCTATAATGAAATACTCCGTATATCCCACACTAAAAAGAGTGATGTTGTGAAAGGAGTCTATTTCATGCTTCGAAAAATTTCTCTTTTGCTTTCTATTTGTTTTCTTCTCCACCAAAACATCGCTTACGGTGAAGATAATCAGCAAAGCATATACGAAAAGCGCATGGCACTATATAAAGAAACCGAGCAATCTTCAGGCATTCCATGGTATTACTTAGCTGCAATGGATCAATATGAAAGAAATATACGGAGCGTAAGAAAAGATATTCCGAAAAAACCAGATGCCATCATTTCCCTTTATTTCAAACCAGAAATATGGGCTGGACCTATTAATAGTAACGATACTCTCCCCCATACAATTTCTCTATTTGGCGGAATAGGTTTAGATGGTGACAAAGATGGATTTGCAAATGCAAGTAGCGACCGTGATCTTCTGCATACCGCAGCGACTATTTTAAGGAAACAAGGAACGTCAGAAGACCGTATTAAAATTATGCTCTGGGAATATTATAGACGTGCAAAAACAGTTGATTTAATTAGTGAATACGCCCAAATTTATAAACATTATGGACGTATTAATTTAGAAGGAAATGCTTTCCCTCTTCCGATTCGTAGTGACCATAGCTATCGGAGTACTTTCGGCGCTGGAAGAAGTTTTGGCGGCAGAAGGATTCATGAAGGAACCGATATTTTTGCCGGATATGGCGTGCCAGTAAGATCGACTTGCTATGGCATTATTGAAACGAAAGGTTGGAACCGCCTTGGTGGATGGCGCATTGGTATTCGCGACCTTCATAACAATTACCATTATTACGCTCATTTAGGCGGGTTCTCAAAAGAAATACAGCTTGGACAAATTGTTGAGCCAGGAAAAGTAATCGGATTTGTTGGTAGCACCGGTTATGGACCTCCTGGTACAGCCGGAAAATTTCCGCCCCACTTACATTTTGGCATGTATAAAGACAATGGCTATACAGAATGGGCCTTCGATCCATACATGCATTTAAGCTTGTGGGAACGCAAAGAACGAGCAAATACAAAACGATAACCGTAGCAGATTGCTACGGTTATTTTTTATCCCGCTATTTGCCCGGCAGTAAGACCCCTACCTCAAAATTCAGCGAAAGCAAAGGAGTTCGGTCGCTTGGGGATCAACTACCCGTAAAAGCCCCCCACTGATTAAAGTTTCACTTTATATTCGCTAACTATCCGTTTTCTTTTTATCCGGTACAACAACGCCACCACTTCCATAATAAGTAGGCACTTCTCCTTGAACAATGCGCGTTGCAATCGGAACATCTTGTTTCACTTTTATTTCTTTCGTATGAAATGGAATAATCACTTGCAACGTTACTTCCATCTCCATAACAATTTGAATCGCTGTATTATTAATCCCATGCGGCTCAATTTTTTGTTTAATATCCGTGTTTACATGACCGATTGTCGTGAAATCAATCGGAATATCTGGCCCCAGATTTCCGAGAAGCACATTATCCGTTACACGACCAAAAGGAACTGCCATAGTCGCCCCGTTTTTTTCAGAAATACCTAGTTCCTTCAAATTCCCTTGTTCTACTTGCTGTAAATATTTTTCTATGTATGTGGTCGTTGATGTTACGATTTCATTTACTTGCTTTGTATTTAAATTAATTGTAGATACTCTTCCGTTCCGATCCGTTTGTACTTTCATTAATGAATCGACGTCGAATCCTTCATTAATTCTATCCTTTACCGCCTTCGTCATGACTGCTGTCGCCATTTTATGCGTCTCTACTTCCCCATATTTCATTAACGTTGGCTGAATGCTGTTATTCACAATCCATAATCCTTGCATTAGTAATATCACAAAAAGAATAAACGACATAAGCAGTATGTACCGAAAGGAAATAGGTCCCCTTCGAAACCGCGAATTTTTCGAACGAAATATGCTCATAAAAAAACCTCCTTCTTATATCATTTCTATGCAAGAAGGAGGGACGATATATGCTTATCTCATTTTTAATAACGCTTCTTTTCCAATCGTTCCTACTGGAATACCTAACGCTTCCGCTCCAGTCGTTACGGATTCTAACGGTGCTTCAAGAAGTTGTTCAATGGTTCTTACACCAACCGCACGGCCAGCAATAATTCCCCGATCACCTAACTTCTCATTTAAAAGACCTACATCTAATGCACCACACATAATATATCCTTTATCGCTCATTACAGCTAGCAAATTTGTCTTTGGAAGTTTTACACTAACCGCAATAAACGTATAATTATCGATTATAATTGGCTCCACATTAACCATAGTTCACACTCCTCTCTTTCTTATCTGTATGACAAGAGAAAAATGAGTGTTACAAGTAACTAGCCTATAGTTTGACGGAAGATGTATGAGTTATCAACACGTCTGTTAACACATCTCTAAGTAGTTCCGGCATATAATATTGTTTGTCAGAAAGTGTGGATAGCTCTGGGTATAAGTATCCGAATGTAAACATATCAATCGTTCCTACCGTATATATACGATCTAACTCCAGCGATTCCCCGTTAATCAATACATCTTCGAGTAAAATTTTATTCCCAGGAATCGTATCTGGAATGACTTCTACACCAGCGTAAATCATTTTCCCCATCACTTTTCCTCGAAATCCGAATCCTTTCACCTCAAGATTCTCCATATTCGGGCGGCGTGCTTTCAAGATCACTTCTCTTAATGTTTTTCCTGACACTTTCAACGCACATGGATTAATTGGATGTGGACAAATTCTGTGAATATCTCCGCGCGTCACAACACCTTCTTCTAATCCCTCAAGAAGTACACCAGCGTTCACCATTCCAATCTCTGCACCGCACCACGTTTTCAGCGCATTTGCTAACATGTGCGAAAATGGTGTCTCATGAAACCAATCAACTGGTAATGATTCCTTTAAATGAACGACAGGCTCTGCCATGATATGCTTACTTTCTTCCTGCAGCATTTCAATTGTGGATAACGGTTTACTATAAGCACCTAACCGCTCTGTCTTAATCGCTCTACCGTCCTTCTTCAACAGTCTCTTCGTCTCTTTATCTACAGTAAGCTGCACGTGCCCAACGTAACGGCCCCACTTTTCACAACAACAAAGTAAAGTATTATTCATAAGAACACCGCGCTCAAATAAATGATGCGTATGTGCACCTAAAATAACATCTATATCATAATGCTCCGCCATATACTCATCCATACTTTTTCCAAGATGCGAAAGGACAACTGTAATATGAGCCTCATCTCTCACTTCTTCTAAAATAGACTCTAAATGGATAAGCGGATCTTCAATATGCCAATCGAGCATATGATAAAACTCTGGATAAGCTACCGTTAACCCGATAAAAGCAATTGTAATCCCATCTGTCGTTGTATGTAATTTATAAGGCTTTGCCCACTCCGGACGTACACCTTCTTTTTCAAATAAATTCGCGACGAGCACCTCAAATCCAGCATCATCATATAGACGATTCAAATGCTCCTTCGCTAACGTAATTCCTTCATTATTTCCGATCGTTACATAATCATATAACGCCTCATTCAAAAGCTTCGTATTTCCAAGCCCATTTGTCGCTTCCGAAATACTATGAAAACGATCCACATGATCGCCAATATCCACAGTTAAAACAGTCTCTCCCGCTTCCTGTCTTCGCTTTTTCTCCCCTTGTACAAACCGAGAAATTTGCGGCCAATTTTCAAAATGACTATGTATATCGTTTGTATGATAAAGGTGGATGATTGTTTCTTTATTTATATTCAGAGAAAAAACCTCCTCTCAATTCCTTACTGCCATTTACGCTATACGTACGCAATAATCCTGTAAATACTTTTCGTCTTTTCTTGCTATTTTACATTGTACTCGCATTATGAGAAAAAGCAAAAGATTGTCCTTTTTTATATGAGAAACTTTATTTTTTAAATCTGTGGATTCATTGGTAGAACGGGGAGTTTTCAGAAAGTTTATCGTGGGGAATTTTCCTATGAATTCTTTACTGTATTTGTCAGTATCTTAGCCTCAACTACTTCCAGTCGCCCTCTTTATGTATAAATGCTCCTTTCCTGTTTGAAGGGTGCGGGGTATTCGTTCCTCTTGCTATGTCGTAATTTGTTGATAAGTCGATATCCCTTGTCGAATCGTCGATATATTGAAATAATCGCTGATATATTCCGAGTTATGATCGATATATTTGAAAAATCGCTGATATATTTAGCTGAACACCCACCCAGGTATCCTCTACCAAGCCAAGACAAATCCGCAAAACAAAAAAGCGCCCTGCACAGCAGGACGCTTTTTTAATCTATTTAACCAATAGAACCTTCCATCTCAAACTTGATTAGGCGGTTCATTTCAACTGCGTATTCCATTGGAAGTTCGCGAGTGAATGGCTCGATGAAGCCCATTACGATCATTTCTGTAGCTTCTTGCTCAGAAATACCGCGGCTCATTAGGTAGAATAATTGTTCTTCTGATACTTTCGATACTTTCGCTTCGTGCTCAAGTGAAACGTAATCGTTTTTGATTTCGTTGTAAGGAATTGTATCAGATGTAGATTGGTTATCCATGATTAACGTGTCACACTCGATGTTAGAACGAGAGTTTTTCGCTTTTGGTCCGAAGTGTACGATACCACGGTAAGTTACTTTACCACCATGCTTCGCAATCGATTTAGAAACGATTGTTGAAGAAGTGTTTGGTGCTAAGTGAATCATTTTCGCACCAGCATCTTGGTGTTGGCCTTTACCAGCAATCGCGATAGATAACGTTAAACCACGAGCGCCTTCGCCTTTTAAGATAACTGCTGGGTATTTCATCGTTAATTTAGATCCAATGTTACCGTCAATCCATTCCATCGTTGCGTTTTCTTCACAAACCGCACGTTTTGTAACTAGGTTGTATACGTTGTTCGCCCAGTTTTGGATTGTTGTATAACGGCAATATGCATCTTTTTTAATGATGATTTCTACTACTGCACTGTGAAGTGAGTTAGTCGTGTAAACAGGTGCTGTACAACCTTCTACGTAGTGTACGTGTGCGCCTTCGTCTACGATGATAAGCGTACGCTCGAATTGTCCCATATTTTCAGAGTTAATACGGAAATACGCTTGAAGTGGTGTATCAACTTTAATACCTTTTGGAACGTAGATGAATGATCCACCAGACCAAACTGCAGAGTTTAATGCAGAGAATTTGTTGTCTGTTGGTGGGATTACTTTTCCGAAATGCTCACGGAAAATATCTTCGTTCTCTTTTAATGCGCTATCTGTATCTTTGAAGACGATTCCTAGAGCTTCTAGGTCTTCTTTCATGTTGTGGTATACAACTTCAGATTCGTACTGTGCAGATACACCAGCTAAATATTTTTGCTCAGCTTCAGGAATACCTAATTTATCAAATGTCGCTTTAATTTCATCAGGTACTTCATCCCAAGACTTCTCAGATTTCTCAGATGGTTTTACGTAGTACGTAATTTCATCGAAATCTAAGTCATTTAAGTCGCCGCCCCATTGTGGCATTGGCATTTCATAGAACTTATCCAGTGATTTTAAACGGAAGTCTAACATCCACTGTGGTTCTTCTTTCATACGTGAAATCTCTTCAACGATTTCTTTTGTTAAACCGCGTCCAGCACGGAAAATCGAAACGTCTTTGTCTTTGAAACCATATTTGTAATCGCCGATATCTGGCAGTTGCTTCGCCATGTTGGTGTGTCCCTCCTTAGATAACCTCGTTTTTAGGAACCTTTAACATTACTTATCTTCGTTTAAGCCCTTTTCTAACGCTTTCCACGCTAATGTTGCACATTTAATACGTGCAGGGAACTTGCATACGCCTTGTAATGCTTCAATATCTCCTAAATCGATGCTGTCATCGTACTCTTTTCCTAGCATCATATCAGAGAAAATTTTAGAAAGCTGAAGTGCCTCTTCAATTTTCTTACCTTTTACTGCTTGTGTCATCATTGAAGCTGAAGACATTGAGATGGAACATCCTTCTCCTTCAAACTTCGCTTCTTGCACAATACCTTCTTCTACTTTCATCGTAAGTTGAATACGATCGCCGCAAGTTGGATTGTTCAAGTTAACGGTAACACTATCTTCTAACACGCCATGGTTACGAGGATTTTTGTAATGATCCATAATAACTTGACGATATAACGTATCTAAATTATTAAATGACATTTGTGAAATACTCCTTTGTCTTGATTAGCGATTCAACAAATGTATCAATTTCTTCTTTTGTATTATATAAATAGAAGCTCGCACGTGCTGTTGAAGAAGCTTTTAGCCACTTCATAAGCGGTTGTGCACAGTGATGTCCTGCGCGAACTGCAATGCCTTCCACATCTAATACTGTTGCTACATCGTGAGGATGTACGTCTTCAATATTAAATGTAACTAGGCCAGCGCGATGCTTTGGACCATAAATTGTAACGCCATCTACTTCTGATAGTCTTTCTAAAGCATATTGCGCTAATTCATGTTCATGCTTTTCAATATTATGAAGACCGATTTCTTCTAAGAAATCAATTGCCGCACCAAGTCCGATTGCATTACCGATAATCGGTGTACCTGCTTCGAACTTCCACGGAAGCTCTTTCCACGTAGATTCTTGTAAGTCTACGAAATCAATCATTTCACCACCAAATTCAATTGGTTCCATATTGTTTAGCAATTCTTTCTTACCATATAATACGCCGACACCTGTTGGTCCGCACATCTTATGAGCAGATAATGCGTAGAAATCACAGTTTAAATCTTGTACATCCACTTTCATATGAGGTGCACTTTGTGCTCCATCAACGATCATGATTGCACCGTTTTCATGTGCG
Source organism: Bacillus cereus group sp. N31 (assembly GCF_016483245.1). Classification (NCBI taxonomy): domain Bacteria; kingdom Bacillati; phylum Bacillota; class Bacilli; order Caryophanales; family Bacillaceae; genus Bacillus; species Bacillus cereus group sp. N31. The sequence goes on from NZ_JAEHCH010000030.1 coordinate 47,446, forward strand.
ATTGCTCCGATTTCTTTTACAGGGTTAATCGTTCCAAGTACGTTTGACACGTGCATAATAGAAACGATTTTTGTATTCGGTGTAACAGTTTGACGAACATCTTCTAAAGAAATTGTACCGTCTAGTTGAAGCGGAAGGTATTTCAAAGTTGCGCCAGTTTTCTTCGCAACTTGTTGCCACGGAATGATGTTACTATGGTGTTCCATGTAAGAAATAACGATTTCATCGCCTTCTTTTACATTTTCAAGACCATAGCTAGCCGCTACTGTATTTAATGCTGTTGTCGTTCCGCGCGTGAAAATAATCTCTTCCATTGATTTCGCGTTAATAAACTTGCGAACTTTCTCACGTGCACCTTCATACGCGTCAGTAGCTTTCGTACCGAGCGTATGAACACCGCGATGCACGTTAGAATTATATTCTTTATAGTAACGTTCTAACGTTTCAATGACTTGAATTGGTTTTTGAGAAGTTGCTGCACTATCGAAATAAACAAGTTGTTTGCCGTTCACTTTTTGATCAAGAATTGGAAACTGTTTGCGTATTTCATGAATATTCATTAGCGAACTTTCCTTTCAATTACCTCAACAAGCTGTGCTTTTACTCCTTCAATTGGAAGCTCATTTACTACAGGTGCTAAGAATCCATGGATGACTAAACGTTCTGCTTCGCGTTTTGGAATACCACGGCTCATCAAGTAGTATAATTGGTACGGATCTACGCGGCCTACTGAAGCTGCGTGACCTGCCATTACATCATCTTCGTCAATTAAAAGAATTGGGTTTGCATCTCCGCGAGCTTTCTCGTCTAACATAAGAACGCGAGAAGATTGTTGTGCATTTGATTTAGATGCACCGTGTTCAATCTTACCAATTCCGTTAAAGATAGATGTTGCACTATCTTTTTGTACACCGTGTTTTAAAATCCAACCTTCAGAGTGTTTACCGAAGTGAACAACTTTAGTTGTAAAGTTTTGTGTTTGGTTACCACGGCCAATTGTTACTGTTTTCGTATCAGCATATGAACCGTCGCCCATTAAGTTCGTAACGTTCTCTGAGATTGTGTTTCCGTCATTCATAAGGCCTAGAGCCCAATCAATGCGGCCGTCGCGTCCTACAATGCCGCGGCGGTTAACGTAAGTTGTTACGTCTTTTGCTAATAAATCAACCGCACCGAATTTCACTTGTGCGCCTTGTTCCACGATTACTTCTGCTACGATATTTGCAATACCTTTAGCATTTTCATTTGCAACATAGTTTTCTACATAAGTTGCAGTACTGTTCGCATCAGCTACGAATAATACGTGGTTATATACGTTAGCTTCTTCGCCGTCTACTAAGAATACAGCTTGAAGTGGAGTTTCAAGAACAACGTTTTTCGGAACATATACGAATGCACCGCCGTTGATTAATGCAGCATGAAGTGCAGTTAGACGATGCTCGTCTACTTTCACGCCGTCTTTCATTAAATACTTTTGTAATAGTTCAGCATGCTCTGTTGCAGCTGTTACGATGTCTGTAAAAATAACACCTTTTTCTTTTGCTTCGTCTGCTAAAGAAACGAACGCAGTTGTACCAGTACGTTGTACTAGTACGCTGTTATTTTCATCGATTAAGTTTTTCACTGCTTCTGGAAGCTCTGTTAAAGAACTTACAGGCTCTTGCTTAGCAGCGTCGCCTTTTCCGATAAAGTCCCATTTTTCAATTTTCGTTTTATCAGGCGTTGGCATTGGAAGTTCTGTTGCTTGTGCAAGAGCTTGTAAGCGGAACTCAGTCAACCAAGCAGCTTCGTTTACTTCGCTAGCGCGCTGACGGATTGTTTCTTGATCGAAAGGTAATGTACCGATTGTCATGTTTATGCTCCTCTCTTACGCTTCTTGCTCTGCTGTTTCGTCTTCAATACCTAATTCTTTTTTAATCCAGTCGTAACCTTCAGCTTCTAAACGTTGTGCAAGCTCAGGGCCACCAGATTTAACGATACGACCGTTCATCATAACGTGAACGAAGTCTGGAGTGATGTAGTTTAATAAACGTTGGTAATGCGTAATCATTAGGCAACCGAACTCTTCGCCGCGCATTTGGTTAATACCTTTAGATACAACTTTTAACGCATCGATATCAAGACCAGAGTCGATTTCGTCTAAGATTGCAATTTTTGGCTCAATCATCATTAATTGAAGAATCTCATTACGTTTTTTCTCACCGCCAGAGAAACCTTCATTTAAGTAACGTTGTGCCATTTCTGGATCCATTTCTAGGAATTCCATGTTTTTATCTAACGTACGGATAAATTTCATAAGAGAAATTTCATCGCCTTCTTCACGACGTGCGTTAATCGCAGAACGTAAGAAGTCAGCGTTTGTAACTCCGCTAATTTCACTTGGATATTGCATTGCTAAGAATAGACCTGCTTGTGCGCGCTCGTCTACTTCCATTTCTAATACATCTTCACCGTCAATGATGATGCTACCTTCTGTTACTTCATACTTTGGGTGACCCATAATTGCAGAAGATAAAGTTGATTTACCTGTTCCGTTAGGTCCCATAATTGCGTGGATTTCTCCACCTTTTACTTCAAGGTTTACACCTTTTAAAATTTCTTTGCCGTCAATTGATACGTGTAAGTCTTTAACCGTTAATGTAGAACCAGCCATCTCAATACCTCCATTAATCCTATATATACATTTTAAAAATTCCTAAAACGTTCATATTCTCATTTTATTCTCATTCTAATTTTATATCAAATAAAATGATATCGCAAACGACGAAAAAAAGTAACAATTTTTTCACAAATGTTTATAAGTATTTCCTTTGCATCCTTATATGATACACCTTTCTTCTTATATATATAAAGAAAAAAGGACTGGTAAATTCCCAGTCCTTTCCTTACGTTTATTCACTTACCGGAAGTACAGCACCTTTATATTCTTTAGTAATAAAATCCTGAATTTCTTTTGAATGTAATACTTCTACTAGTTCTTTAATTTCTTTTTTCTTCTCGTCACCTTTACGAACTGCAATAATATTTGCATACGGAGAGTCTGATCCTTCAATCGCAATTGCATCCTTTGTTGGATTTAATTTCGCATCAATTGCATAGTTTGAATTAATAAATAAAGCATCTCCCTCATTATTTTCATACAGCTTCGGTGACAGTCCAGGTTCAACATCTGTTTTAAACTTTAAGTTTTTCGGATTTTCTACAACATCTTTTACTGTCGCCTTAACAACATCTACTCCATCTTTAAGCTTAATAACGCCACCTTTTTGTAATAGTGCTAACATACGGCCGCGCTCAGCCACGTTATTACTCATAATAACTGTTCCGCCCACTGGCAGGTCTTTTAAGCTTTTATATTTCTTAGAATAAATGCCCATTGGTTCTAAATGAATTTTTCCTGCGTTTACAATTTTATATCCTTTTTCTTGAATTTCTTTATCTAAATACGGAATGTGTTGGAAGTAATTCGCATCAATTTCTTTATCCGCTAACGCTTTATTCGGTAACACATAGTCCTGGAACTTTTTAATCTCTAATTTAATACCCTTTTTCTCTAATATTGGCTGTGCTTTCTCCAAAATAACAGCGTGTGGCACGTTAGAAGCTCCAACGACAAGCTTTTTTTCCTCTTTCCCACCGCAAGCAGCTAATGTAAATACAGATAGTGCTGTAACAACTGACAGTATAATCTTTTTCATCTGATATCCCCTTCTCCCCTATAGGTATGTAGTTAGAAAAAAAGAGCCGGCATACACCAGCCCTTCTTCAAACAATTATTCTTTTACAGGAACAACTGCCCCTTTATATTCTTTAGCAATAAAGTCTTCAATTTCTTTAGAATGCAACACTTCTACAAGAGCTTTAATTTCTTTCTTATCTTTATCCCCTTTACGAACTGCTACGATGTTAGCATACGGAGAATCACTACCTTCAATTGCAATCGCATCTTTTTCTGGGTTTAATTTCGCATCAATTGCATAGTTCGAGTTAATTAAAACAGCGTCGCCTTCTTTATTGTTATACACTTGTGGTAATAAACCAGGCTCGATATCCGTTTTGAACTTTAAGTTTTTCGGATTATCTGCAATATCTTTCGGAGTTGCACTAACTGGATCTACTCCGTCTTTAATTTTTAAAATACCTTCTTTTTGTAAAATTGCTAAACCACGTCCATGGTCAGTAACGGAATTACTCATAATGATTGTTGCCCCGTCTGGCAGTTCTTTTAAGCTCTTATACTTTTGAGAGTATACACCAATTGGTTCTAAATGAATTTTCCCCGCTATTTCAAAATCATATTTTTTATCTTTCATTTCTTTTTCTAAATACGGAATGTGCTGGAAGTAGTTTGCATCTAATTCCTTATCCGCTAACGATTTATTTGGCAACACGTAATCTTGGAATTTTTTCACTTCTAATTCAATTCCTTTTTTCTCAAGCAACGGTTTTGCCTTTTCTAAAATTTCAGCATGCGGTACGTTAGAAGCCCCAACAACTAGTTTCTTTTCATCTTTATCTTTCCCGCCACAAGCAGCTAACCCAAAAATTGAAGTTGAAATAAGTGCTGTAAGTAATAATTTTTTCATTTGAAATACCCTCCTGTTTTCATTATCTTTTATCTATTCGAGTCGTTACACTATCACCAATCCACTGAATGAAAAATACAACTAGCAAGACACAAATTGTCGCAACGATTGTTACATCGTTATTTCCACGCTGGAATCCTTCTAAGTAAGCAAGTGTTCCAAGACCACCAGCACCAACAACTCCCGCCATTGCTGTATAGCCTACTAAAGCAATTGTCGTTACCGTAATACCAGATACTAACGCTGGTAATGATTCTGGAATTAACACTTTTAAAATGATTGTGCTTGTTTTTGCCCCCATTGCTTTTGAAGCTTCGATTACACCTTTATCAATTTCACGAAGTGCGATTTCAACCATTCTTGCGTAAAATGGTGCCGCTCCAATAATTAAAGCTGGCAATGCTGCACTAGCCCCGAGAATTGTTCCAAGGATAATCTTTGTGAATGGAATTAATAAAATGATTAAAATGATGAACGGTATAGAACGGAATATGTTTACAAAGGCTCCAATCCCTGTATTAACCGCTTTGTTTTCCCATAAATTATCTTTCGATGTCATAAAGAGTAACAATCCTAAAATGAGTCCTAAAACAAATGTGGCAAGCGCTGCGATTGCCGTCATATATAACGTTTCACCAGTCGCTTCTAACATTTGATTCCAATCAACATTTGCGAGTAACTTATCCATGTGCAATCACCTCCAGCTCTACTTGATCTTGATGTATTCCCTCTATCGCTTGCTGGATTGCTGTTTCCTCACCATTTAAATGAACAACTAAACTTCCGTAAGAACCGTTATTCGTTTGTGCGATATTTCCTTGCAAAATGCTAACTTCTATATCACTGCGTTGCATTAACCTTTGAAGTACTGGTCTTTCTACAGCCTCGCCGACAAACTGCAAGCGAATTACTTTGCCATCTGGATATTTTTCAATTAAACTTTCAATTGTTTCGTTTGTATCTTCAGAATCTGTTAACTGCTGTACAAAGCGTTTCGTAATGTCTTGCTGTGGATTACGGAATACGTCAAGTACTGGACCTGTTTCTACGATTTTCCCTTTCTCCATTACCGCAACACGATTACAAATCTTTCGAATTACGTGCATCTCATGTGTAATCAATACAATTGTTAAACCGAGACGCTTATTAATATCAAGTAGTAAATCTAAAATTTGATCTGTCGTTTCCGGATCAAGTGCTGACGTTGCTTCATCACATAAAAGCACTTGTGGGTTGTTAGCTAACGCTCTAGCAATCCCAACACGCTGCTTTTGTCCACCACTTAACTGGGATGGATACGCGTCTCCTCTTCCTTCTAATCCAACGAGATGAATTAACTCATCAACACGTTTTCTTCTCTTCTCCTTATCAACACCTGAAATCTCAAGTGGAAATGCGATATTTTCGCGTACAGTTCGTGACCAAAGTAAGTTGAAGTGCTGAAAAATCATTCCAATTTCTTGCCGTGCCTTACGAAGTTCACTTCCTGTAATTGCTGAAATGACACGATTTGCAATTGTAATTTGGCCAGAAGTTGGTTTCTCTAACTGATTAAACAGCCTTATTAAAGAACTTTTCCCAGCACCACTATATCCGATAACACCAAATATTTCGCCTTTTTCTATTTTTAAATTGGCGTTATCTACAGCAGTGACATCACCGCTTTTTGCCTTATATATTTTCTTTACATTTTCTAATAAGATCATGATGTTCACCCCTTTTTTAAGTAAAAAGCGCAAGCGGCTCGTTTAGAACAAGTGGACGCCCGAATCCCTGGCATAGAGGCGCTTTTTGCCTCATAGGAAGGGATGAAACGACCGACTGTTCTAGCCGCTGGAGCTGGATTTCATAAAACTTTGGATAGACTCCGCAATTTTTTTATTTTTCATGCGTGTAATCTATCGCCATAGCTCCTCTTATTATTTGAATGTCCTCCACATTCAAACAACAAAAAAACCTTTCCGCTTTAGAGAAGCAGAAAGGTTTATATGCGTATATAACAACATTATCCCTCTCTCATCTCTCAAAGCATTCGCTTTGCAGGAATTGGCACCATTTCAACATAAGTTGACGGTTGCCGGGCTTCACAGGGCACAGTCCCTCCACCTCTCTTGATAAGAGAAATCAGATTTAATTTTCGTCTGATTTGTAATTTATGAAATTGTCTATATTTTATGAATTGAATTGTATCAATATCCACACGTCATGTCAACAAGAATTTTCACAAAACAAGAAACTTCAGAATTTTAAGCACCTACTGACATCGGTTTACATATATGAAACATCGATTCAACTAATAGCATCGTTCGATATGTTCCCGAATATTGCACACGTCCATCGTTCATTAACGTTTGCAATCTTACATTTCCGTTCACTAATTGTTTTACATCCTCTTCATCTAAGCACACAATTTGTTCCGTTCCTCTTGCCTCTTGTGACAATTCTATATAATCTCTTGAAATTTGTAATGAACAACTTTCATCTCCAAAGCGGAAATTAACAGTTTTTTCTCCTTGTCTTAAAAGCGGTTCTAAATAATATTGACCGTTAGCGTAATTTACAAATGATTGAAGCAAAGAATATAATTTCACCCTAAATCACATCCTTCATATCACTTTCTATTACATACCATTTCCCTCTCACTAAAGAGCAATCCTGTTACTTTCGCTCGACAAATACTGTATCCATCCCGCATGTCGACATATTTCCCAAGAAATATGTCGAGGCGGCAAAAACTTTGCCGCCTACTTTAATTCCGTATATAAATATTCAACCGAATGAAATGCATATATCTTCTTCATGAGTGTCCCATTTTCAAAAACAAGTAAACAAGGCACACTTTCGATTCCATACTCTTTCGCTAAATGCGGAGCATAATTTAAATCTAACATTCCAATTTTCAACTCTTCAATCGTCATCTCGACAACCGTTAACATCTTCTTTGCTAATTGGCATGTTCCACACATCGGTGTATATACATATAGCACTGTTTTTTCTTCATTCTCTATTAGGGCTTTAGCTTCGGCTCCTGTCCAGTCAATCACTTCTATCATTCCTTACCGTAAATATTCTGTATAAACGTCAATGTCAGCTCCCCATAATACATTTGCTAAATGTGAAGAAGGTGCAGTCGCCACTTCTCGGTACGAGCGATCAATATAAATATGCTCTGCTTGCGGAAATTCTTTTCGAAACTGTTTCCTTAACTTTTCCCCTGCATCATCAGCATCCACTAGCACATATACGTCCTTATCAAAAAACTGATCAATGAGCTCATCCATTTTCGACAAACCAATTGTACCATTTGTACAAACAATTTCCACCGGTTCACGAATAATAGATTCAATCTTTCTTCTGTCTGATTTACCTTCTACAATAATGACTTTTTCTACATAAATCATATGTCATCACCCGATCACCATATACTATACAACCTTTAACTTAGTATATAGTATATTCGTTATTTTCATGTTGTTTCCTGTTTATTTTTGCAAAAGAAAAGCGGAAGCGGCTTGTTTAGATTGTGAGGGGGATGGAGCTTCTGACGTAAAGGCGCTTTTTGCCTTGTAGGAAGAAGCGAAGCCACCGAACAATTTAGCCGCTGGAGCTGGACAATCAAGAAAAGCGGAAGCGGCTTGTTTAGAACAAGAGGGCAATTGGAACTCCTGAACTAGAGGCGCCTTTTGCCTCAAGTTCAGGAGTGAAATGACCGACTGTTCTAGCCGCTGGAGCTGGACAATGAAAAGCGGAAATGGCTCGTTTAGATTGTAAAAAGCATGAAACTTCACTAAATAGATTTCCCATTAATGTACTCTCACATGATAATTGATTCATATATATGTGCTTTTCAACTCATTATGTAGCACAAAATAAAAAGGACAGCACAAAGGCTGTCCTTCAGTTGACTAAAATTAGTCTTGGTTTGTCATTTCTGCATATTTTTCTGCAGTTAATAACTTCTCAACTTGGCTTGCATCAGAAAGTTCAACTTTAACCATCCATGCACCCTCGTATGGAGATTCGTTTACAAGTTCTGGTTGGTCACTTAATTCTTCGTTTACTGCTACAACTTTACCGCTTACAGGTGCGTATAATTCAGAAACTGTTTTAACAGATTCTACGCTTCCGAATGGCTCGTCAGCTTCGATTGTTGCACCTACTTCAGGAAGTTCAACGAATACGATATCGCCTAGCTCACCTTGTGCAAAGTGAGTAATACCGATTACAACTTCATTACCTTCAGTTTTTACCCATTCGTGTTCTTCAGAGTAACGTAAATTATTTGGAATGCTCATGACTGTACCTCCAGTGAATGTATTAATTATGTAAAAATACCTTATTGGTACTTTTTCCACACACTTTCAAACTGCTCTTCGTTAAAACCAAGTGTTACATTCGTTCCATCTGTTACAATTGGACGTTTAATCAACATGCCATCAGATGCTAAAAGCTCATACATTTCGTCCTCGCTTGCATCTTTCAACTTATCTTTTAGACCAAGTTCGCGGTAACGCATTCCACTTGTATTAAAGAATTTTTTTAATAGTAATTCACTTTTTACATGTAAATTACGTAAATCTTCTTTTGACGGTGGATTTTCAACAATATGAATCATCTCATATGCTACATCGTTTGCCTCAAACCATTTCTTTGCCTTTTGACATGTGCCACACTTTGGATATGAATAAAATGTTACTGTCATAAATTCACCTACTTTTTTACTAACCTTTACCTTTATCATATAGAAAACGTTTTATTATTTCAAACGATTATTCGCTAAACTTTTACTTATTTCGTGATAATTTTTAATAATCCTGCAATTTTTCTTATTTTTCCGCCATTTGTTAAGAAAAAATAAATATATATTTTTTGTAGATTCTTCTCTCATCCCTCACCGAACATATATCTTAAACAAACGTCTGATTAACTTCCTATTTTTCTTTGTTAGCTCTTGAGCTGCATCGATTTCTTCCTACCGAACATACATCTTAAACAAACGTTTGATTCATTCCCCTTTTTCTTTGTTATCCCTTGAGCTGCATCGGTTTCTTCCTACCGAACATACATCTTAAACAAACGTTTATTTAACCATTTCAGCCTATGGTCACAAAACCTGAAAATACTTTAAATGACAAAGGCGTACAGATAAAAGGAATTAACGATTTTGACTGTAGTAGTGAGCCCATAAAAAAGTTATTAAACCTATCCTCAATAACGCCAAAGTAACTGCTCCTGAGAATATGAAATTTAAATTACTGACTGAAATATAAAAAGAAGTACCCTTGATTAGTGACAGGGGTACTTCTTTTTATCATGAATCTAAAGGTAAACGTATCCTTTATTAAAGCAGAAATGTATAGTTCTCTACTTTTTCTTAGTTTATTCAAAATCTTTGCGGAACCGCCACTATCTCATTTACATAATTATCGTTAGTTGAAGTTAATTATATTTTTCTACGTACTAAATAAAAAGCTAAGCACCCCATAATAATAGGCGCAACTAAACTAGAAGCATATGTACTTGTAATAGTAAAAAGAGAGAGTATACATATATAGATAAGAGCGAGTCCTATAAATACAGGAATTCCAAATCGAAACTTCCTACATTGTTTTATGTTCCTGTATAATACTTCTCCAATTAGGCAAGCTACAAGATCTAATATACTACCAAATATAATGAGAATTATAATGAATCCAAATATGTTAGGTAAATCATTCTCGTAAGAATAACCAGGATTAGAAATATACGGTATTAAGAACCATATGATAATAAAAGCAAGCAAACTTGCAGCATAACTAATTAAAAATTTCCCCAACGTAATCCTCCTCATAAATTTCTAATATTATCTTCATTGTATGACATAATTTCCCATTATTGATAGCAAAACTACCATCCACGAAATTGCTAATTGAATGAAATAAAAAAGACGCATTTAAATTGATGCGTCTTTTGGAGATGTTTCTTTTGTAAAATCATATAAAGCAATTGCGCCTAAAATAACCAATATACTTTCAGGGGCATCTAACAAAATAGTTCTCCAAGTTTCTGATATTACCCATTTAATACCTGCCGCTGATTCAAGATATGCTTGAAAATAACTGATTGTAAAATCAATTACAAATAAACATACAAGTAATGTTAGACCAAATCGAATTAATTTCTTGTTTTTAAACATGTAACACCTCTCAAAATTCATTGGATATTTCTGATTTCAATTCGTTATATACAAAAATCCCTATATTTGATTTTAGCATACAAAAAATCCAAATAAATACAATATGTACATTTGCATATTTCATGAATATTGAGGAATTACTGTTAATAAAAAAAACCTACTAGTGTAGGACAAAATAGCCTTAGCGATCCCAACAAGTAATCGCATAAATAACGGAATCATTTGAACCACTATATAACCGATTCCTGGATGCGCTTCATTAAAACTTTATAATTAAATCTGCAATAGCTGATATAAAATTATAAATCGGTATCATTATAGCAGGGAATGCCTCTCGCATACGTTGTAATGCTTTCGTAAGCTTCTCGATCATATTGTTATATGTGCTTCTGCTTAAAAAATAAGAAGCCTCGTTTACAGGCTCCTTATTCATCGACTCAAATAATCTGCAATTGTTTGAAATACGACGATATACATATTATGAATGCTTTCTTCAGTATTTCCACTATTTGATAAACCAACTGCCCATTGTTGTCCTTCACCACTTCCGATATTTGCAAAGCCTTGCGTATACATCGCATTTACATCTTTTCGTGCACTGTTATACTCTATCCCTTTCGTAATAAACGTTGAATATGATTTATCTTGCAAACCGATAAAAAACACTGGTTTCTTTAGCGATGAAAATATACTTTTATACTGCTCTGTTGAGGCTTCTTGAAAGTGATCTTTCATTATTAGAAAACCATCCACTTCCTTAGATTTCTTTTCCAGTTCCTCTAACTTCATTTCCTCTAACTTTATATTTCTAAACGTATCTTTCGGTTTTTCTCCAACAACTCCAATTACGAGTGCTCTCCCGTTATATTCTAATTTCTCTCCTTCTTTATCCTTTGCACACCCAGCACTCACTAGGCATATCAATATAAAAAATAAGAAATACGATAAACGCTTCATATAGCACTCTCCCCTTCTTTTAAGTCAAGTGACAAAAACGTAAGGTTAATTCAAGAAAATGTAAGTAAAATCGATAGCCCAATTTACGTTTCTATATTATAATCAATTGAATTTACCTACATTACTAAACATAGGAGATTATCATGAAGAAATTTAAACTTTCATCTTTTCTTCCGTTAAGTTATATACTTCTACTCGTACTCGTAAGTCCCCTTTACGACGTATTAAATAAATCAACTGTTCACGCAGTAGATGTCACAACTGTAGTAGATGATTGGATTCCATTTGTAAAAGCATTTATTATTCCTTATTTACTTTGGTTTCCTTACTTATACGGCGCACTTATTTATTACTGCTTTGCTGATCGAAAGCAATATTACGTTACTTTAAGTAGTGTAATTCTTGGCAAACTTGCTTGTTTTTCTATTTATTATTTTTGGCAGACAACTGTACCACGTCCAACCGTCGTTGGAACAGACGTATTTTCTGAACTAGTTCGCTATATTTATAGTATCGATCAACCGGTAAACTGTTTCCCTAGCATTCACGTTCTTACTACATTTGTAATTATGTTAGCTGCCTTTAAGCGTAGAGAGCAACATGCTTTTGAATATTACATCCTTACTTTCTTCGGTACACTTATCATTTTATCAACACTATTTACGAAGCAACATGCATTTGTAGATGCTGTTTCTGGAATGACGCTCGCGAGTATATTATACTTCGGCGTTCAGCTCTTATTAGCAAAAGAAACAGTACGCATTCCAGTAAAACAAAATCATAAGATGTAACATAACAAAAAAGCAGACTGTGGCTTCTTCAGTCTGCTTTTATCTATTATTAAGGAGATTTTCAAATTAAGATTGCGGTACAGTCATATCACCAGAGTGAATACGACCTGCTTTTTTAAGAGCAATGTAAAGTATATAAGAAACAGCTACTGGAATGATGATATAAGTGATTACCATCGCTGGGACAACTTCCCATCCTTCGCTGGAAATTAAGTTAATTGGTGCGATAAGAGAACTTAATCCAAGACCAGCGATTTCTTTCCCTGCTTCTAATTGGAAAATTAATGCCGATACTGGGCCGACTATCGCACTAGCGACGACAGTCGGGACGAGAATCATTGGATTTTTAGTAATGTTTGGCAACTGTACTTTCGGAGTACAAAGCGCCTGAGCTAATATGCCACCTAAATTATTTTCTTTCGCTGAGATTACAGAGAATCCGATAAACTGAGCAACGCATCCTGCTAGAGCTGCACCACCTGCAACGCCATCTAAGCTAAGTGCGATCGCTAATGCAGCTGATGAAGCTGGAGAGATAAGTAATAGCCCCCAAACTACTGCAATGACGATAGAAGCGATAAACGGGCTACCAGCTGAACTATCTTTAATAAATGCTCCAACTGTATTTAAAACAGGAGTAATATTATGAGATAACCAAATACCAACTAAACCAGAACCTAATATGGCCGCAAATGGAACGAGCATCATATCTAACGCAGTTTTTCCACTTAAACGTTTACCGATATATACAGCTAAAGTTGCTGTTAATAATGCACCGATTGGCTCACCTGTTTTAATGATTAGACCCGCTTCAGTAATTGAAATGGATCCGGCACCAATCGCTCCAGCTACCATCGCTGAAAAGATAACAAGACCGTTTGCACCGAGCATAAAAGCAATGCCGGCACCAATGGCTGGTGCCATAAGTGATTTTGCAACAACTCCGATTGTAATAAGTAATGGAATATCAACAATTCTTCCTATATTTTCGATCAGTAAACCAATTCCGAGGGATACGAAAATACCTTGTGCGATTCCAGCAGATGCTTTAAATACACGAGACATTATATATTCCTTCATTTGTTTCACCTTCTCCTATAAGTTAGTAACCAATTGTTTTCATATAATCACGTAAAATATCGTTTGATTTTGCGAATCGAGATTCTTCGTCCTCTGTTAAGTTTAGTTCTACAACTTCTTTCATACCATCTCTAGTAATAATAGCTGGCACTCCTGTACAAATATCATACTCACCGTACTCTCCATCTAAAATGGCTGATACAGCAATGACACGGTGATCATCGTTAAAGATTGAGCTCGCAATATACGCTAGAGAATTTCCGATTCCGTAATAAGTAGTACCTTTTCGTTTATAAATTTCCCATCCTGCTTTTGCAGTCTTCTCAACAATTTCATCTAAATCTATTTCACCAAATCGTTCTTTTTGTTCCTCTAAAATTTGTAGAATTGGCTTTCCACCAACAGTTACGTGAGACCAAGCAACCATTTGAGAATCACCATGTTCTCCTAATGAATACCCATGAATACTACGAGGATCTACATGTAACATTTCAGATAAAATTGTTCTTAAGCGAGAAGAATCTAGTGATGTACCAGTACCGATCACACGATTTCTAGGTAATCCAGATAATTTCCACACTTCATATGTAATAATATCAACTGGGTTCGATGCAAGTAAGAAAATACCGTCAAATCCACTTTCCATTACGCCGCCAACAACACTTTCCATAATTTTCGCACTCGCTCCTAAAGTATCTAAGCGACTTTGTCCAGGTTTTGGTGCTGGTCCCGCTGTAATAATAACGATGTCCATATCTTTGCAGTCTTCATAGCTTCCTGCATATACTTTTGTTCTTGTATTTGTAAAGTTAATGCAATGTGATAAATCCATCGCTTCCCCAACTGCACGTTCATGATTTATATCAATTAATAATAGCTCTTCGCAAATGCCTTGATTTACAATGGAATATGCACAACTTGATCCAACTAATCCAGTACCGATAATTGCAATTTTTCTTGTATTTCTTTTCATAGCAATCTCTCCTAATTGATCATATAATCTATTTCTTTTGTTCTTTACACTCTTAATTATAGAGATTCCCACGATAGAAACCATGGATACTTTGTGAAATATTGAGCAAAGTTTTTGTCCTTTTTGTGAATTGTTATATTTAATTTTCGTCATATTTGTTACAACTGAAAAAATATTTATTATGTATTTATTGACATATATAAAGTGAAACTTCAATCAACCTTTATCCATTGGGCTTTTACGGGACAAAACAAAAAAACGAGCGACTTCTGAACTGCACCCCAATTGTTAGACACCGTCTAACAATTGGAGGTGCAGTTTTTCTATGGTTAAATTTACAGCTGAT
>NZ_JAEHCH010000031.1:0-58317 GCF_016483245.1 Bacillus cereus group sp. N31
TACTTGGTCGCTCATTTGCGACTTCCTTATGTTAACATCTTCGTTTTTCGATGTCAACTAAGTTTTTCAATTTCTTTCTTGTCGTTTTCTGCGTTTCCGCATCAGCGACGTTTATTAATTTACCATATACTAATCATTAACGTCAACACTTTTTAATAAAAAATTCTTTTTCTTACATAACGAATACATTCTTCTGCGTTAGCAACTCTTCGAAATAAACAAAAAATGATTTTATATCTTTCTTCCATCGCTTTTTTTACAACCTCATGAATACGCTCATCTTCAAAATCAAATAAAAGTTCCTCTAACTCTCTCTTCAATATGTATTCCATTTCTTTTTTCTCTTCTCTCGTCAACATAAGCCCAAGCAAATCATCACCTCACTCATTCCTTACAGAGCAATACAAGTTCCGTTCATTTTTACTTATCAAAAACAAATCATCAAAATCCTATCATTTATTATATCCACCACTTACGATATTAATCCCTTGTTCTCTTTTTTATATTTAAAGCATATATGTAACTGAAAAGGATTGGACAAAGGGGCGTAATATTATGTTTTTCTTTTTTATTACGAGCAAAAGAACTTTTAAACACATTAGCTTAATAGTGATACTTTCCTTATTTACAGCATGGCTACTCTTTTTAAAAACATATTCACATGAATCTGCTTTTTCAACTGCTACAGGTCCTAAGGTAATTTACAAAGGAGATACTGCTAAAAAACAAGTTGCGTTCACGTTTGATATTAGTTGGGGAGACAAAAAAGCGATTCCAATCCTTGAGACACTCAAAGAAAGAGAAATTAAGAATGCAACCTTCTTCCTTTCTGCTGCATGGGCCGAAAGACACCCCGATATCGTCGAACGTATCATGAAAGATGGACATGAAATCGGTAGTATGGGTTATAATTACACGTCTTACACTTCTCTAGAGCCGAATGAAATAAGAAGAGATCTTTTACGAGCCCAAGATGTTTTTACGAAACTTGGCGTAAAACAAGTCAAGCTATTGCGTCCACCTAGTGGTGAATTCAACAAAGCAACTCTTAAAATCGCAGAATCGCTCGGATACACTGTCGTTCATTGGAGTAATAATTCAAATGATTGGAAAAATCCAGGTGTAAATACTATCGTTTCCACTGTCTCTAATAATTTGAAGGGTGGAGATATTGTCTTATTACACGCATCTGATTCTGCTCTTCAAACAAATAAAGCTTTACCGCTACTTCTACAAAAGTTAAAGAGTGACGGATATCAACAAATATCCGTATCACAACTCATTTCCAACACAAGTACGAAAAGTGAAGATGTGAAGTAGTTTCTTTTCTGCTACCCTTTACACATAAATAGCTCTATTACCTTATCGAAAGGTAATAGAGCTATTTCCATCTCACTATTTCTCGTAGTATAACTATCGCTGCGTAAAAATTCAAAAGTACTTTTCAATTAAGCAGCTTTACTCGTTTTTCCGATTAAACGATGTAATATAAGTAACTGATATGCATTACATAATAAAAGTGGTATAACCATTAAATATAACCAATCTGTATCATTAATCCTTAGTGCTGGAACCCATTCAAGAATTGTTACAACAACCATAAAGAACAGGGCAGGCACAAATGCTTTTTTATTTGTTTCTTTACTTTTTATATAAGCAACAATCGCTCCAAACACAAATAATATTCCAGCAACAAGTATGTTATTCCCTAATGAAACTTCTCCATTTGCAATGAGTACAGATCTTAAATACACAAAATCGAATAAAACGAATGCAATAAAGAAGAGCTGGACTACATTCCATAAAGATGACGATCGGAACATACCTAGTCCAAAACGATGAATCGTTAAATAGGCAAAGAACCCCATTTGACTTATAACACTAAAAATAAACCCTACACCCATCAACCAGAAAGAAACTGCTAGAATCTCCCTTACGTCGAAATTTTGAAAAAATTTATCGTACTTGTCCCACTCCAAAACAAACCCAATAATAACCGTGCTGACTCCACCAAGAAACAACGTCGTTAAAAATAGTCGTACCCACTTGCGGCTATTCACAACACATCCCCCATTATCCTTATATTTCTAATTAAATTGTATCAATGACAATTTCAAAAAGCTAGCCATGTTCATGTATAAATTCCTTAAAGATATTTATATTAAAAAGAGAGAACTGTGTTGAAAGGAGTTCCAACTTATGAAACGGATACTACTCGTTTTCGTTTCTTCTTTTCTACTTATTGCACTTGTAGCATGTGCACAAGGAAAAGAAACGAAATCCGAATTAGATTACGATCAAACAAAGAAAATGATTGTTGATATTTTAAAAACTGATCAAGGTAAGAAGGCCATTCAAGATGTATTAACTGATGAAAAAATGAAACAAGCACTCATACTAGATGAAACAGTAGTAAAGAAAACGATTGAAGATGCAATGGTATCCGACAAAGGGCAGCAATTCTGGGAAAAGCTCTTTAAAGACCCTGAGTTCTCATCGAAATTCGCTAAAAGTATGGGGAAAGAACAAACAAATTTAATGAAAACCTTACTAAAAGACCCTGAATACCAAGCAGGCGTTATAGAGATCATGAAAAACCCTGAAGTAGAAAAAATGATGTTGCAAACAATGAAGAGTAAAGAATACCGTCAATATTTACAACAAGTACTAACAGAAACTACTGAAAGCCCACTCTTCCAAGCTAAGATGATTGATATTATTAGTAAAGGTGTGCAAAAGGCTGAAAAAGGTGGCCCTGATAAAAAAGATGCAGGTGGCGAAGGTGGCTCCCAAAGCGGGAGTAAGGAACAACAGTAAAAAATAATAACTATAATAGTGAGTGGACAATATATATCGTCCACTCACTATTATTTTATTTTTGCGCGACAGCTGTTTTATCAATTACTGTTTCAGCTATCGTGCGATAAATAATCCCCGTTGTATGCGTATCTTCATATACTGAAGGAGCGAAGTCTTCTTTATTCCAATCAGGTTGTTGAAGTGGAATGCGGCCTATTACATCTGTTTGTAATTCGGCAGCTAATTTATCTCCTCCACCTCTTCCAAATACATACTCCTTCTCACCAGTTACTTTACTTTCAAAATACGCCATATTTTCAACGACACCAAGAATACTGTGTTCAGTGCGCAAAGCCATCGCTCCAGCACGCGCTGCTACAAATGCCGCTGTTGGATGAGGCGTCGTTACTATAATCTCTTTACAAGCCGGCAACATGGAATGCAAGTCTAGCGCAACATCACCTGTACCTGGCGGTAAATCTAATACTAAGTAATCTAAATCACCCCATTCTACTTCTGTGAAGAAATGATTTAACATTTTCCCAAGCATAGGTCCTCTCCAAATAACCGGTGCATTATCTTCCACAAAGAATCCCATTGAGATTACTTTTACACCTAGACGCTCCACTGGGATTATTTTATCTCCTCTTACAATAGGACGTTTTTCTATCCCCATCATATCAGGTACACTAAAACCGTAAATATCCGCATCAATGATACCAACTTTTTTCCCTAGACGAGCTAAAGCAATGGCAAGGTTAACGGAGACTGTTGATTTTCCCACTCCACCTTTTCCACTCGCAACTGCTAAAAATGTCGTTTTTGAATTCGGTGACAATAAAGATTCAATTTGCTCTTCTTCTTGCGGTGGTACAAACTGAGCTAATTCCTCTTCTGTAAATTCTGCAAAACGAAGTCCAACTGTTGCTGCCCCAAGTTCCTTCACTAACTTTACGATGCCCGACTGCAACTGCATTTGTTCCGCAGTACCTGTTTTTACAATTGCAATTTTAACACTCACATGTTCCTTCTCCGGCTTGACTGTTACCTCTTTAATTGCATTTGTTTCTTTTAACGTTTTATGTAAAAACGGATCTACAATCCCTTCTAACGCTTCCACTACTTGCTCTTTCGTTACCATAATTAGCCCAGCCCCCTGTATGAAAAATAACGTAATGTTAATTGAATTTATCTCTCTTTATCCTTGAAATAAATGCGTTTACATTTTCAGTATAACATATTTTCCGAAAACTTCGTTAACGAGAGAAACTCAAAAAATCCCCCTTATTCTGGAGGATTTCCTTTTTCCGTGAAATAACGCAATATACCTCGATATACGGCAGCCGCTACCTTTTGCTGATATTTTTCCGAATTTAACATATACCTTTCGTTCACATTCGATAAAAATCCAGCTTCAATTAAAGCGCCTGGTGTTTTCGCATACTTTAATAAATACACATGAGAAATCGTTTTAGCAGAACGGTTCGTATTTTCTAAACTCGTTCTCAATTCAGCTTGTATAAACTTCGCAGCACGTTCATTTTCAGTTAAAGAACGATAGTAGAACGTTTGTGCTCCTTTAGAACCACTACTAGTTAATGCATTTAAATGAATACTTGCAAAGAAATCGACATCTGGCTTATTAATAATCTCCACACGTCTTCTTAAATCCTCTGCTTTACGTCTACTGTACGACTTTGTATCTTTGTTAGCTAAATCATAATCTCCTTCACGTGTCAAAATAACTAATGCACCTTGCTCTTGCAAATAATCTTGCACTTTTTTTGTAATTTCAAGAGTTATGTCTTTTTCTATAATATCCTTTCCACCAACAGCTCCTCCGTCTGGTCCACCATGCCCTGCGTCTAATACAATTACTTTCCCTGATAAGGGTAAATTCCACGCTCGCCACGATTTTGTAATTTGAAATTCTTGTTTGACTAAAAAAAACAAAACAACCGCAGCGAGCGCAAAAGAGATAATTCGAATTCTCTTCATACCTTTCCTCCTCCAGCTAGTCCCTCTAATTACTTATATGGGACAAGAGGAAAGTTTATGCTTGTCTTAATGTAGCTTTAAACGATATCTTCTTTCACCTTTTTCATATCCTTCCTGCCACCACAATCCGATAAACTGCTGACAAGATTCAAAAAGTAATTCCTCATCTTTTAACTTAATTTCTCGTAAAGTCATACTCGTTAAAAATTGAAATAGTGTTTCCGTTAATTGTTGCTCTTCTTCTAAAGCCCTATATTTCACATCAAAGAACGATTCGCCATAATAACCAAACTTACTGTATCTCGCTCCTAATAAATAAGATTCTATTCCTAGTTCAATACAGTAATCTTCATACTGACGATGAAGCTCTTGCATGTGAAAGGCATCACGAATATTTGAACGCAACGTTTTTAATGATAATTCTCGTAGCATCTTCCGCTCGTATTTTAATTGCTTTTCTTTTTGTTTTTCTTTTAAGCTGACAATGACATTCATAGTACTTATAAAACCTCCCTAATACGTATTAGTCTAAACTTCTAAAGAAGAAGCATACGCGGGACGGTAGCACTAAAATATTCCAAACTTCAAAAATAAATAAGAGGAATTAAATATAAAAAAACCCCAACCAAAATGGTTGAGGTTTGTAGTTCGCAAAAATTAACGTTTTGAGAACTGAGGTGCACGACGTGCGCCTTTAAGACCGTATTTTTTACGCTCTTTCATACGTGCGTCACGAGTTAATAGACCTGCACGTTTTAGTGTTAGACGGTATTCTGGATCAGCTTTTAATAAAGCGCGAGAAATACCGTGACGAATAGCACCAGCTTGACCAGTGTATCCACCACCATTTACGTTTACAAGTACATCGTAGTTACCTAAAGTTTCTGTTGCAACTAGAGGTTGTTTAACTACTTCACGTAATGCAGCAAATGGGATATAGTTTTCAAAATCACGACCGTTAATGATAACGCGTCCTTCGCCTGGAACTAGGCGTACGCGCGCTACTGAACTCTTACGACGTCCAGTGCCATAGTATTGAACCTGTGCCAAAGTAAGCCCTCCTTTAATTAATTATCCGCGAAGTTCGTAAACTTCTGGTTTTTGTGCTTGGTGTGGATGCTCTGCTCCAGCATACACGTTTAATTTCTTAGATACTTGACGTCCTAAACGTCCTTTTGGAAGCATCCCTTTAATTGCAAGCTCTAACATTTGTACAGGGTAGTTTGTACGCATTTCTAGAGCTGTTCTTTGCTTAAGTCCACCTGGGTGGTTAGTGTGACGGTAGTAAATTTTATCGTTTAATTTATTACCTGTTAAATGAATTTTCTCAGCGTTAATAATAATTACATGATCACCCGTGTCAACGTGTGGTGTAAATGTAGGTTTGTTTTTACCACGTAAAATGGATGCTACTTCAGTAGATAGGCGACCTAAAGTTTGACCTTCAGCATCAACCACATACCATTTACGCTCAACTTCGTTAGCTTTTGCCATAAAAGTCGTACGCATGTGTTTCCCTCCTCGTTATCTTTTCCATAGAAAAAATCTATTGTTTATCTTAAACACGATTTCCTTCCGGGGCTAATCGTGGTTTTAGAAACAATACCATATGTTATGATATACTTTTGAGTTTCTAATGTCAAGCAAATGTTACACCAGGATTAGTTGTTATAGTTTACTTGCCATAAGTAAAGTCCATGACCTGGAGCCATCTTTCCAGCAAACTGGCGATTTTGTTTTGCTAAAATCTCTGGAATGCTATCAGGATCAAGCTTTCCTTGCCCTACGTTAAGTAACGTACCAACAATAATTCTGACCATATTATATAAAAATCCATTACCTACAAAACGAAAAATTAATTCATCATCTTGCTCAATTAACTCGATTTCAAAAATTGTTCGCACTTTATCTTTTTTGTCAGTTTTTGCCGAACAAAAAGAAGTGAAATCATGCGTTCCAATAAAATAAGGAATCGCTTTTCTTATAGAGTTTATTTCAAGCGGATATGGATATTGATATACGTAATTTCTACGGAATACATCCGCAGTCTTTGATAATAATACACGATAACGATATTCTTTTCTCTCAACACCGTAACGTGCATGAAATTCTTCTGTTTTCTTCTCTACTTGCCTGATAACAATATCATCTGGCAACATTGTGTTTAAAGCATTACTCCATTGCCACTCTTCAAGAGACAAAGGTGTATCAAAGTGTATGACTTGTCCTTTCGCATGAACGGTAGAATCCGTTCTGCCTGATGCCTGAACACGAACAAGTTCACCCTTATGCAATTTCTGTAATGCCTTCTCTATTTCTTGTTGAACAGTACGATGCTGTGGTTGAATTTGGTAACCACAAAAATGCATGCCATCATATGCAACTGTACATTTTATTCTTTCCATCTTTCCGTTCTCCATTACAATCGCAACCATACTAAAATACAAGCTAGACAAAGTAAACTTATAATTGTTACTGTATCGCTCATTTTCCAGCGTAGTTGCCTAAATTTAGTTCGTCCTTCACCATTTCGATATCCACGTGCTTCCATCGCAATTGCTAAATCCTCAGCACGCTTAAAAGCACTAATAAAAAGTGGAACGAGTAGTGAAATAATTGCCTTCATCCTATCTTTTATCGGACCTCCAGCAAAATCAATACCACGTGACGCTTGTGCTTTCATAATTTTACTCGTTTCATCCATTAATGTCGGAATAAAACGAAGAGAAATAGACATCATTAATGCGATTTCATGAACAGGAACCTTTATACGCTTCAACGGCTTTAATAACGTCTCCAAACCATCTGTAATCTCAATAGGTGTCGTTGTTAACGTTAATAATGTCGTCATTAAAATAATAACAAAGAATCGTATAGAAATGTATATCCCTTGCTCTAATCCCTTTTCATGTATTGAAAACCAACCAAGCTGGAATAGTACATCCCCTTCTTTAGTTGTGAAGATATGCAGGAAAAATGTAAAAAGAAAAATCCATAAAATTGGTTTTAAGCCCGAAAGTACATAACGAATCGGCACTTTTGCAAAAAATAAAGCAATGAGTGCATATAAAAATAAAAATCCATATGAAATCGCATTATTTGCTAAGAAAACAACAAATACATATAAAAAGACAATCAACAGCTTCGTACGAGGATCAAGTTGATGAATGAGTGACTTACCTGGAATGTATCTCCCAATAATCAACTGCTGCATGATTCATGACCACCTTTTCGTAACACCTGTACAACTTCATGAGTAAGATCCTCTAAAGATAAGGTAGCCTTTGGAATTGAAATACCAAACTTCTCTTCAATTGCACGTTTATACTTTAAAGACATCGGAAGGTCCACACCAATTTGTTCTAGTTCATCAGCATGTGAAAATACTTCCTCTGCACTTCCTTGCAAAAAGACCGTTCCTTTATGCATGACCACAATTTGATCTGCATACTTAGCGGCATCCTCCATATTATGGGTAACAAGAATGACTGTAAGCCCCTGCTCCTTATGCAAACTATAAAACATCTCCATAAGCTCGTGCTGTCCTTTCGGATCAAGCCCCGCTGTAGGTTCATCTAATACAAGTACTTCGGGTTCCATCGCAAGTACGCCCGCTATTGCAACACGCCTCATTTGCCCACCGCTTAATTCAAACGGAGAACGTGCTAATAACTCTATATCCAATCCAACAAGCTGA
The DNA here is from genome assembly GCF_016483245.1 of Bacillus cereus group sp. N31. Taxonomy (NCBI): domain Bacteria; kingdom Bacillati; phylum Bacillota; class Bacilli; order Caryophanales; family Bacillaceae; genus Bacillus; species Bacillus cereus group sp. N31. The sequence goes on from NZ_JAEHCH010000031.1 coordinate 8,495, forward strand.
ATGGCATCTTTTGCCTTTTGCTTTGCCACTTCTTCAGATAAACCGAAATTAGTAGGCCCAAAACAAATATCTTTCTCCACTGTCTCTTCAAATAACTGATGTTCTGGGAACTGAAAGACAACCCCTACTTTTTTTCGTAGTGGCTTAAGCTTCTTCTCTTTCTTCCCTGCTGAAATTAAATGTTCACCAATTTGAACCGTACCATTTGTCGGCTGCAATAAACCATTTAAATGTTGAATCATCGTCGACTTACCTGAACCAGTATGACCGATAATGGCATAATAGCCTCCACTTGGAAACGACACGTCTACATCATAAAGCGCGCGTCTTTCAAATGGAGTTTTATATTGATAACGATGTTCTACTTTTTGGAATGTAATCTCCAAAGTTCGTTCACCAAACTTTCCATTGTAAGATGCGTATTTTGCAAAAGAATTTCACTTCTTTTTAATAATTCTGCTATTTTTACTGAAAAAGGTACATCTAACCCAATTTCTTGGAGCATATGAGAGGACTTGAAAATTTGCTTTGGGGTCCCTTCCTCTAATATTTCTCCCTTGTTTAAAATAATGACACGGTCTGACTGTGCCGCTTCTTCTAAATCGTGCGTAATTGATAATACGGTAATACCTTTTTGATTAACAAGCTGTCTAACCGTTTCTACTACTTCACGTCTCCCTTGAGGGTCTAACATTGACGTTGCTTCATCTAGTATTAAAATAGATGGCTGAAGTGCTAAAACACCTGCTATTGCAACTCGCTGCTTTTGCCCACCAGATAACGAATGGGGCTCATCATTAAGAAAATCTTCCATACGGACAAGTCGCAGGGCTTGTTCTAATCTTTCTACCATCTGTTCCCTTGGCATTCCGATATTTTCTAAGCCAAATACAACGTCATCTTGTACTGTCGTTCCAACAAATTGATTATCTGGATTTTGAAATACCATTCCAATTTGTTTTCGAACATCCCATACCGTTTCTTCTGATAAAACCATTGTATCATTTACAGTAATTGTCCCTGATTCCGGCAAAAACAAACCATTCAATAATTTTGCAAGTGTAGATTTACCTGAACCATTTTGTCCGATAACAGATACCCATTCTCCTTCATATAAGGAAAACGAAACATCTTTTAATGCATACGAGGCTGCCCCAGGATATTGAAATGATACATTTTCTGTCCGAAGTTTCTCTTTTTTCAATACAAGGCACCCTTTCCTTCGCCAAGTTAGCCTTTTTTATATTTAAAAAAAAAGGGCCATGACCAGTTACTTGAAAAGAACTGTCCTGCCCTTTTAATTATCATTATACTAACTCGATAATTACCATTGGTGCTGCGTCTCCGCGACGTGGACCAATTTTTGCAATACGAGTGTATCCGCCTTGGCGCTCAGCATAGCGTGGAGCTACATCAGCGAATAATTTTTGAAGTGCATCTTGACCAGTCTCAGCGTTAGCAACTTCATTGCGAATGAAAGCTGCTGCTTGACGACGAGCGTGAAGATCTCCGCGTTTACCTAAAGTGATCATTTTTTCCACTACAGAACGAAGTTCTTTTGCACGAGTTTCTGTCGTTTGGATGCGCTCGTTGATAATTAAATCAGTAGCTAAATCACGTAACATAGCTTTACGTTGCGCACTTGTACGGCCTAATTTTCTGTATGCCATTCGTAGTTCCCTCCTTTGTTGATGGGTTTAAATCCTCAGTCGTCTTTACGTAAACCTAAACCTAATTCCTCAAGTTTATGTTTAACTTCTTCTAAGGATTTACGTCCTAAGTTACGAACTTTCATCATATCTTCTTCTGTTTTGTTCGCAAGCTCTTGTACAGTATTAATTCCTGCACGTTTTAGGCAATTATAAGAACGAACAGAAAGATCTAGTTCTTCGATAGTCATCTCAAGAACTTTCTCTTTTTGATCTTCTTCCTTCTCGACCATAATCTCAGCATTTTGTGCTTCATCAGTTAAACCAACAAAGATATTTAAATGCTCAGTTAAGATTTTGGCCCCTAAAGAGATAGCTTCTTTTGGCCCGATGCTTCCATCCGTCCATACATCAAGCGTAAGCTTATCATAATTAGCCACTTGTCCGACACGTGTCTTTTCCACTTGGTAAGTTACACGTGATACTGGAGTATAAATAGAATCAATAGGAATTACTCCTATTGGTTGATCTTCGCTTTTATTTGCATCAGCTGGCGTATACCCACGGCCACGCTTTGCAGTTAAACGCACGCGGAAATGCGCATCCTTTGCTAACGTTGCAATGTGTAAATCTGGATTTAAGATTTCTACATCACTATCGTGAGTAATATCAGCAGCTGTGACAATACCTTCGCCCTGCACATCAATTTCCAACGTCTTCTCTTCTTCAGAGTAGATTTTAAGAGCTAACTTTTTCAAGTTTAAGATGATCGTCGTAACGTCTTCTACTACGCCCTCAACTGTTGAAAATTCATGTAATACGCCATCGATTTGGATAGCAGTAACAGCGGCACCAGGGAGTGAGGATAAAAGAATACGACGTAAGGAGTTACCCAAAGTAGTACCATATCCACGCTCAAGCGGTTCAATTACGAATTTACCATATTTAGCATCTTCGTTAAGTTCAACCGTTTCGATTTTCGGCTTTTCGATTTCAATCATTAACTAAACCCTCCTTCAAAACGTCGAAACCCCGGTTAAACAAAGGTATACCCCTTTGATTAACCGAAAGTCCCCCTTAGGCAGTTCCCGATTGTGCACAACAAGCGATGTTTCTGTACGAAATTTCTCGATAATGCATCATATCCATTATAGACAAAAGGGAAAATTCTATACAGAAAAATTACACACGACGACGTTTTGGTGGACGACATCCATTATGAGGAACTGGAGTAACATCTCTAATTGCTGTTACTTCTAGACCTGCAGCTTGAAGAGCACGAATTGCAGCTTCACGACCAGCACCAGGACCTTTAACAGTAACCTCTAAAGTTTTTAAACCGTGCTCCATTGCAACTTTAGCAGCAGCTTCAGCAGCCATTTGCGCAGCGAATGGAGTAGACTTACGAGATCCACGGAAACCAAGTGCACCAGCACTAGACCAAGAAAGTGCGTTACCATGAGTATCTGTAAGTGTTACGATTGTGTTGTTGAAAGTAGAACGAATATGAGCTATACCAGCTTCAATATTCTTTTTCACACGTTTTTTACGAGTGTTTGTTTTACGTGCCATTGTTAGTTCAACCTCCTTTACTTATTATTTCTTTTTATTTGCTACTGTACGACGTGGACCTTTACGTGTACGAGCATTGTTTTTAGAGTTTTGACCACGAACTGGTAAACCACGACGGTGACGAAGACCACGGTAAGAACCGATCTCCATTAGACGTTTAATGTTAAGAGATACTTCACGACGAAGGTCTCCCTCAACTTTAATGCTATCGATAACATCACGGATACGTCCTAGTTCGTCTTCCGTTAAATCACGAACTCGTGTTTCTGAAGAAATACCAGCTTCAGTAAGAATTTTTTCAGCAGTTGTGCGACCAATGCCGAATACGTAAGTTAAAGAAATAACAACGCGTTTGTCTCGAGGAATATCTACACCTGCGATACGTGCCATTCTGAATGCACCTCCTTCTGATTAACCTTGTTTTTGTTTATGTTTAGGGTTTTCACAAATAACCATTACTTTTCCACGTCTACGAATAACTTTACATTTTTCGCAGATTGGTTTAACTGACGGTCTTACTTTCATGTCTCGAACCTCCTTAAAGATTACGGAGTGCTATATTATTTAAAACGGTACGTAATACGACCACGATTTAAATCGTACGGAGATAATTCTACCGTAACTTTGTCTCCTGGTAAAATACGAATGAAGTTCATACGGATTTTACCAGAAACGTGAGCCAATACGACATGCCCATTCTCTAATTCTACTTTGAACATAGCATTTGGCAACGTTTCAAGAACGGTACCTTCGACTTCAATTACATCATCTTTAGCCATTCAATAGTTCTCCCTTCTTCAAATCAGTAACATTTTACACTGCTCTGAAATTCCGGAGAGCCAGCTACTTATAAAGTGGTAAGGATTTCGTATCCTGCTTCTGTAAGAGCAATCGTGTGCTCAAAATGGGCACACCATTTACCATCTACCGTTACCACTGTCCAGTCATCAGATAGTGTTTTTACATATCGTCTTCCTTGATTCACCATCGGCTCAACACAGATGACCATTCCCGGCTTTAATCTAGGGCCTCTATTTGGAGGACCATAGTGCGGGATTTGAGGGTCCTCATGTAAGTCTTGCCCGATTCCGTGACCAACATACTCCCTAACGATCGAGAATCCGTTCTCTTCAGCATGGGTTTGAACCGCATGTGAGATATTTGATAATCTTTCGCCTGGTTTTACTTGTTCTAAACCAAGATACAACGATTTTTCTGTGACATCAAGTAGCTTTTGAACAGATTCAGAAATGTTTCCAACTGGATACGTCCATGCAGAATCTCCATGGTACCCATTGTATTTCGCACCAATATCGATACTGATGATATCGCCCTCTTCGAGCTTTCGCTTCCCTGGAATTCCGTGTACAAGCTCTTCATTTACAGAAGCACATATGCTCCCCGGAAATCCGTTGTATCCTTTAAAAGATGGCGTAGCACCATATTTTTGAATCGTCTTTTCCGCTATTTGATCGAGCTCTTTCGTTGTAATTCCTGGAGTAATATGCTGTTTCAACTCTTGATGAGTTAAAGCAACGATCCTGCCAGCTTCTCGCATGATTTCTATCTCGCGAGGAGTTTTGCAGATGATCATTACGCTAAGCCTCCGATGAGAACATCGATATCAGCAAATACTTTATTGATGTCTTGCTCACCATTAATGCTTTGCAAGTAACCAAGCTCCTCATAGAAATCAAGCAAAGGTTTTGTTTGCTTAATATTTACATCTAAACGATTTGCTACAGTTTCTTCATTGTCATCAGAGCGTTGATATAAATCGCCACCACATTTATCGCACACATCAGCGTTTGCTGGTGGATTGAATTCTAAGTGGTAAGTCGCACCGCACTCTTTACAAATGCGACGGCCTGTAAGGCGTTTTAATAACAACCCTGAATCCACATTAATGTTTAAAACATAGTCGATTTTTTTGCCAAGATCTTTCATAATCTCTTCAAGAGCTGATGCTTGTGCAACAGTTCGTGGGAAACCATCTAATAAGAATCCTTTTACACAGTCTTCTTGACTTAAACGTTCACGAACGATTCCGATTGTAACTTCATCTGGAACAAGAGCACCTTTATCAATAAAAGATTTTGCTTGTAAACCCATTTCAGTTTCAGCCTTCATAGCTGCACGGAACATATCTCCTGTTGAGATGTGAGGGATGTTATACTTGGCAACAATCTGTTCGGCTTGTGTACCTTTACCAGCACCAGGAAGCCCCATTAAAATTAAGTTCATCCTTGTTCCCCCTCAGTACATGAGCATGTAGGGAAGACAAGCCTTCCCACTTACTCATTGCTTGATAAACCCTTTGTAATGGCGTTTTACCAGTTGGCTTTCTAGCTGCTTCATTGTTTCTAAAGCAACGCCGACAACGATTAACATACTCGTTCCACCGATCTGTGCAGATGGAGGAAGATTTCCCAATTTCGTAAAGATAACTGGTAAGATTGCAATCGCTGCTAGGAAAATTGATCCTACAAAGGTCAAACGATACAAGATTTTTGTTAAATATTGTTCCGTATTCTTACCCGGACGAATACCTGGAACATATCCACCTTGCTTATTTAGATTCTCTGACATTTGCTCTGGATTAACCTGAACAAATGCATAGAAATATGTGAAGGCTACAATGAGCGCAACATATATGATCATTCCCACTGGGTGAGAATAGTTAAAGTTTGCAATAATCCACTGCGATACATCATGTTTCGGGAAGAACTGTGCAATAGTTGGAGGTGTAATTAAGAATGAAACAGCAAAAATGACTGGAATAACACCCGCACTATTTACCTTAAGTGGTAAATGAGTGTTTTGTGCTCCAGCATGATTCCCATTCGCTCCTGTTACACGCTTCGCATATTGAATTGGGATCTTTCTAACAGCCTGTTGAATGAAAATGACACCAACAATAACCGCTAGCACAGCTAGTAAGATCAATACAACTTTAACGATACTCATGAACAATTGATCTCCGATATTTTGAAACTGTTGTTGATACACTTGAGATATAACACTTGGGATCGCTGCGGCAATACCACCAAAGATAAGGATGGAAATACCATTACCTACACCTTTAGCTGTAATCTGTTCACCTAACCACATTAAAAATGCAGTACCAGCAGTCAGTACCGTAGCAATGTATAAATAAGTGCTCCAACCAGGATTCAAAATTAATTGCCCACCTACCATACCGTTAAAACCGATTGACATACCAAACCCCTGAATAAACGCAAGAACAATTGTAAAGTAACGAGTGAATTGCGTTAGTTTACGACGGCCCATTTCACCTTGCTTCGACCATTCCGAAAATTTAGGAACAACATCCATCTGCAATAATTGCACGATGATGGATGCTGTAATATACGGCATGATTCCCATCGCGAAGATGGAGAAGTTTTTCAAGGCGCCACCGCCAAATGTATTTAGGATACCTAAGGCATTTAATTGATCTTGTGCTTTCAGTACGTCTCCATTTGTAAATGGCACTGGGATAAACGTGCCAATCCTGAATACGATTAACATCGCTAAAGTGAATAATATTTTACGTCTTATCTCAGCAACGCGCATAAAGTTGGAGATTGTACGAAACATTAGATCACCTCAACTGATCCGCCAGCTGCTTCAATTGCTTCTTTAGCACTTGAAGAGAACTTGTGCGCTTTAACAGTTAATTTTTTCTCTACTGCTCCGCTTGCAAGAATTTTAACACCGTCGTTTAACTTGCTGATAACGCCAGTTTCCAGCAATAATTCAGGTGTTACTTCTGTACCATCTTCAAAACGATTTAACGTTGATAAGTTTACAATAGTAAACTCTTTACGGTTAATGTTTGTGAAGCCGCGTTTTGGTAAACGACGGAATAATGGAGTTTGACCACCTTCGAAGCCAAGACGAACACCGCCACCAGAACGTGCGTTTTGTCCTTTATGACCTTTACCAGCAGTTTTACCGTTACCAGAACCGATACCACGACCGACACGGTTACGTACTTTACGAGAACCTTCTGCAGGTTTTAATTCATGAAGTTTCATTCCCAGGCACCTCCTTATATTAATGAGTTATCCTTAAGCTTCTTTTACAGTTATAAGGTGAGAAACTTTGTTGATCATACCAAGAATAGCAGGAGTTTCTTCCTTAACTACAGTTGAATTCAACTTTTTAAGACCTAAAGCTTCTACCGTCGCACGTTGATCTTGTGGACGACCAATTACACTACGAGTGAGGGTAATTTCTAACTTTTTCGCCATTTGTTTTCCCTCCTTAACCTAGTAGCTCTTCTACAGATTTACCGCGTAATTTTGCAACATCTTCAGCGCGCTTAAGTTCGCTTAATCCGTTCACAGTAGCGCGAATCATGTTGATTGGTGTGTTAGAACCAAGAGATTTCGAAAGAATATCTTGTACACCAGCTAATTCAAGTACCGCACGAACAGGTCCACCAGCAATAACACCAGTACCTTCAGCAGCAGGTTTTAAGAATACTTCACCAGCTCCAAAATGACCGTTGATTGTGTGTGGAATTGTTGTACCAACTAATGGTACAGCGATTAAGTTTTTCTTAGCGTCTTCGATAGCTTTGCGAATTGCGTCTGGTACCTCTTGTGCTTTACCAGTACCGAATCCAACATGACCGTTTTTATCGCCAACTACAACTAGTGCAGCAAAGCGGAAACGACGACCACCCTTAACAACTTTCGCGACACGATTTATCGTAACTACACGTTCTTCAAGTTCTAATTTACTTGGGTCAATGCGATGCATCAATTTTCCCTCCTTTGACCATTAAAATTGTAATCCAGCCTCACGAGCAGCTTCAGCTAGAGCTTTAACACGGCCATGGTATAAGTAACCACCGCGATCGAATACTACTTCTTTAACGCCTTTCTCTACAGCACGCTTAGCAACTGATTCTCCAACTTTCGTAGCAGCTTCAGTATTGCTAGTACCGTTAAGAGCAAGGTCTTTATCAAGAGTAGATGCACTTACTAACGTTACACCATTCACATCATCAATAACTTGAGCGTAAATATGTTGGTTAGAACGGAACACGTTTAAACGTGGACGTTCTGCAGTACCAGTAAGTTTAGCACGTACACGTGCATGTCTTTTCTTACGAGTCGCATTTTTATCAGCTTTAGTGATCATTCTTGTCACTCCTTTCTCTCACCTAACGGGTTTACTTAGCAGTTTTACCTTCTTTACGACGAACAACTTCGCCTTCGTAACGAATACCTTTACCTTTATATGGCTCAGGAGCACGTACAGCACGGATGTTAGCAGCAAATTCGCCAACACGTTGCTTGTCGATACCTTTAATTACGATTTTAGTTGGTGCAGGTACTTCAACTTCGATACCTGCTTCCGGAGTCATTTCTACTGGATGAGAATAACCTACGCTTAATACAAGTTTATCTCCTTGTTTTTGAGCACGGTAACCAACACCGACTAATTCAAGTCCGCGTGCGAAACCTGTAGTTACACCTTCAACCATGTTTCCGATTAAAGCACGAGTTGTACCGTGTAATGCACGGTGTTCCTTCTGTTCAGATGGACGCTCAACTGTTAGTGTATTTTCTTCAATTTTGATAGACATATCAGCATTGAATTTACGAGTTAATTCACCTTTAGGGCCTTTTACTGTTACAGTATTGTCTTCTGCAATTGTAATAGTAACACCTGCAGGGATTTCAAGAATCTTTTTACCAATACGAGACATGTGGTCACACCTCCGTTCGTTTTAAATATATATTACCAAACGTATGCTACTACTTCTCCACCAGTTTGTAATTGACGAGCATCTTTGTCTGTCATTACTCCCTTAGATGTAGAAACAAGAGCGATACCTAATCCGTTAAGTACACGTGGTACTTCATCAGCTTTAGCGTAAACGCGTAAGCCAGGTTTACTGATACGTTTTAATCCAGTGATTACACGTTCATTGTTTGCACCATATTTCAGGAAAATACGAAGGATACCTTGTTTGTTATCCTCGATGTATTCTACATCACGAATGAAACCTTCACGTTTTAAAAGTTCAGCGATCTCTTTTTTGATTTTAGAAGCAGGAACCTCTAATTTCTCATGACGTACCATGTTCGCATTACGGATGCGAGTAAGCATGTCTGCAATTGGATCTGTCATCACCATGTGTTTTACCTCCTTCCCATTTGTGGGTTTTACCAACTAGCTTTTTTAACACCAGGAATTTGACCTTTATATGCAAGTTCACGGAAACAAATACGGCAAAGTTTAAATTTGCGGTATACAGAATGCGGACGACCGCAGCGTTCGCAACGTGTATACTCTTGTACTTTAAACTTAGGAGTACGCTTTTGTTTCGCTATCATAGATTTTTTAGCCACGTTTTCGCCTCCTCTACTTAGCGTTGGCTTCCATTATTTTTGGAATGGCATACCGAATTGTGTTAAAAGTTCACGAGCTTCTTCATCAGTTTTCGCTGTAGTAACGATTACGATGTCCATACCGCGGACTTTGCTTACTTTATCATAATCGATCTCAGGGAAGATAAGTTGCTCTTTAACACCTAATGTGTAGTTCCCACGACCATCGAATGATTTCTTAGAAACACCACGGAAATCACGTACACGTGGTAAAGAAACTGACACTAATTTGTCGAAGAACTCATACATTTGCTCGCCGCGTAAAGTTACTTTCGCACCGATTGGCATACCTTCACGAAGACGGAAACCAGCGATTGATTTTTTAGCACGAGTTACAACAGGTTTTTGACCTGCGATTTGTGTTAATTCTTCTACTGCATTGTCTAAAGCTTTTGAGTTAGATACCGCGTCACCAACACCAGTGTTGATTACGATCTTTTCGATTTTCGGTACTTCCATCACAGATTTATAGTTAAACTTGCTCACTAGAGCAGGAGTAATTTCCTTTTGGAACTTCTCTTTAAGGCGATTCAATGAAGTGACCTCCTTTCTTAAGAAAATTATTTATCTAATAATTCACCAGATTTTTTTGCAATACGAACTTTTTTACCATCTTCTACTTTGAAGCCTACACGAGTAGGTTCACCTGTTTTCGGATCTAAAATCATAACGTTAGAAACGTGAATAGGTGCTTCTTTAGTAATAATTCCACCTTGTGGATTTAATTGAGATGGCTTAGAGTGCTTCTTAACGATATTGACACCCTCAACGATAACACGGTTTTGCTTTGGGAAAGCCACAAGGATAACGCCTTGTTTTCCTTTGTCTTTACCAGTGATTACCTGTACTTTATCACCTTTTTTTACATGCATCTTAATTCTGCACCTCCTTAGCAAGGCAATACCTTAAATTATAGAACTTCTGGAGCTAAAGAAACGATCTTCATGAAGTTGCTATCACGTAATTCACGAGCTACTGGTCCGAAGATACGAGTACCACGTGGGCTCTTATCGTCTTTAATGATAACCGCTGCGTTTTCATCAAATTTGATGTAAGAACCGTCCGGACGACGAGCTCCGCTCTTCGTACGTACTACTACTGCTTTAACAACGTCACCTTTTTTAACAACGCCACCTGGTGTTGCTTGTTTTACCGTAGCAACGATAATATCACCAATGTTAGCATATTTACGACCAGAGCCGCCTAATACTTTAATTGTTAAAAGTTCACGTGCACCAGAGTTGTCAGCAACTTTCAAACGAGATTCTTGTTGGATCATGTTATGAAACCTCCCTTCGGACTAAAAATTCCGATTCGTCTATTTAGATAATAACCGCTTCTTCAACGATTTCAACTAAACGGAAACGCTTAGTAGCAGAAAGCGGGCGAGTTTCCATGATTTTAACGATATCGCCAAGTTTCGCTTGGTTTTGCTCATCATGGGCTTTGTACTTCTTAGAATACTTAACACGTTTTCCGTACAAGGAATGAGTTTTGTAAGTTTCAACTAAAACTGTAATCGTTTTGTCCATTTTGTCAGACACTACACGACCAGTATAAACTTTGCGTTGGTTACGTTCGCTCACTATGCAAACCTCCCCTCAATTTATCGATTAATTCCGATCTCTCTTTCACGAACTACAGTTTTCATACGAGCAATTGCTTTACGCACTTCACGAATGCGAGTTGGATTCTCTAATTGTCCTGTAGCAAGTTGGAAGCGAAGATTAAACAACTCTTCCTTTAAAGCTTTAACTTTTGTTTCGATTTCGGCAGTGGTTAATTCACGAATATCATTAGTTTTCATTAGATTCACCACCATTTTCTTCACGTTTTACGAATTTACATTTCACAGGTAACTTGTGAGCTGCAAGACGTAATGCTTCGCGTGCTACCTCTTCAGATACACCCGCGATTTCGAACATAATTTTCCCAGGTTTTACTACTGCTACCCAGCCTTCTGGTGCCCCTTTACCGGAACCCATACGTACTTCTAGAGGTTTTGCAGTGTAAGGCTTAGAAGGGAAAATTTTAATCCATACTTTACCGCCACGTTTCATGTAACGAGTCATTGCACGACGAGCAGCTTCGATTTGACGGTTTGTAATCCATGAAGCAGCTTGTGCTTGTAAACCGAATTCACCGAAAGCAATTTCAGTTCCACCTTTTGCACGACCACGCATTTTACCACGATGCTCTCTACGATATTTTACGCGTTTTGGCATTAACATATTATTTTCCTCCTTCCTCAGAAGCTTTCTTTTTTGTAGGAAGGACTTCTCCACGGTAGATCCATACTTTTACGCCTAATTTACCGTATGTTGTATCAGCTTCAACTGCTGCATAGTCAATATCAGCGCGAAGTGTATGAAGTGGAACAGTTCCTTCACTGTAAGATTCTGCACGAGCGATATCAGCTCCGCCAAGACGACCAGAAACCTGTGTTTTAATACCTTTAGCACCTGCACGCATAGCACGTTGAATAACTTGCTTTTGTGCACGACGGAATGATACACGGTTTTCTAATTGACGAGCGATGTTTTCGCCTACTAATTTAGCGTTAAGATCAGCTCTCTTAACTTCTAAAATGTTGATGTGTACACGCTTGCCTGTTAATTGGTTAAGAGCTTTACGAAGTGCTTCAACTTCAGTACCACCTTTACCAATTACCATACCAGGTTTTGCAGTGTGAATTGTAACATTTACACGATTTGCTGCACGTTCGATTTCTACTTTAGCAACAGCAGAATCTTTTAAGCGTACAGTAATGTACTCACGGATTTTGATGTCTTCATGTAATAATGTAGCGTAATCTTTCTCAGCGAACCAACGAGATTCCCAGTCACGGATAACACCGACACGAAGACCAATTGGATTAACCTTTTGACCCATCGATTATCCCTCCTTCTTTTCTGATACCACAACTGTGATGTGGCTTGTGCGTTTGTTAATTTGGCTTGCACGACCCATTGCACGTGGACGGAAACGTTTCAACGTTGGACCTTCGTCAACGAAAACTTTTTCAACAACTAGGTTGTTAATATCCATCTCATAATTGTGCTCTGCATTTGCGATTGCAGATTTTAAAACTTTTTCTACAACTGGAGAAGCAGTTTTTGGTGTGTGGTTAAGGATAGCAATCGCTTCACCCACTTGCTTACCTCGGATTAAGTCTACTACTAAACGAACTTTACGAGGAGCAATACGAACTGTTCTCGCTACTGCTTTAGCTTGCATTGAAGTGCCTCCTCTCATTATCTTCTAGTTTTCTTATCGTCAGCAAGGTGACCTTTATACGTACGAGTTGGTGCGAATTCACCTAACTTATGGCCAACCATATCCTCAGTGATGTACACAGGTACGTGTTTACGACCATCATATACAGCGATTGTGTGTCCGATGAACTGAGGGAAGATTGTTGAACGGCGAGACCAAGTTTTAACAACTTGTTTTTGCTCAGATGCAACTAATTTTTCCATTTTGCTCATTAAGTGATCATCGACAAATGGTCCTTTTTTTAAGCTACGAGCCATTTTGGTGCCTCCCTTCGTGATTGGCGTACGGTTCTAGAAATGAACCGTACTACAATCCCATTATTTTTTACGACGACGAACGATAAATTTATCAGACGCTTTATTTTTCTTACGAGTCTTGAATCCAAGAGTTGGTTTACCCCATGGAGACATTGGAGACTTACGTCCGATTGGAGAACGTCCTTCACCACCACCGTGTGGGTGATCAACCGGGTTCATTACAGAACCACGAACTGTTGGGCGTTTACCTAACCAGCGAGAGCGACCTGCTTTACCGATTTTGATAAGTTCGTGTTGTTCGTTACCAACTTGACCGATTGAAGCGCGACAAGCAGATAATACAAGACGTACTTCACCAGAAGTTAAACGTACAAGTACGTATTTACCTTCTTTACCAAGTACTTGAGCAGATGTACCAGCAGAACGAACTAATTGTCCGCCACGACCAGGCTTAAGCTCGATGTTATGAACAACAGTACCTACTGGAATGTTGATTAATGGTAATGCGTTACCGATTTTAATGTCAGCTTCTGGGCCAGACATAACTTCCATACCTACTTCTAAAGATTTAGGAGCAAGAATGTAACGTTTTTCACCGTCAACGTAGTTAATTAATGCGATATTCGCAGAGCGGTTTGGATCGTATTCGATCGTAGCAACGCGTCCTGGAATTCCATCTTTGTTACGCTTAAAGTCGATGATACGGTATTGACGCTTATGTCCGCCACCTTGATGACGTACAGTAATTTTACCTTGGTTATTACGACCCGCCTTCTTGCTTAAAGGAGCAAGTAATGACTTTTCGGGTCTGTCAGTCGTGATTTCAGCGAAATCATTCGTAGTCATATTACGACGACCGTTAGTAGTTGGATTATACTTTTTAATTCCCATCTCAATTTCCCTCCTTCTTTAGTAAGAATTAAACGCCTTGGAAGATTTCGATTTCTTTGCTGTCAGCAGTTAGCTTAACGATTGCTTTACGACGACGGCTAGTAAAACCAGCGTGACGACCAACGCGTTTTGCTTTCGGCTTGTAGTTCATGATGTTCACTTTTTCTACTTTAACACCAAAGATCGCTTCAAGAGCATCTTTAACTTCTGTTTTATTAGATTTAACGTCCACATCGAACGTGTATTTTTTTTCAGCCATCATTTCCATAGAACGTTCAGTGATAACTGGGCGCTTAATGATATCACGAGGATCTCTCATTATGCAAGCACCTCCTCTACTTTTTCCACTGCCGCTTTTGTCATGATTAGCTTATCATGATGAAGCACGTCTAAAACGTTTACGCCATCAGCAGTGATTACTGTTACTCCAGGGATATTGCGAGCAGATAACTCTACAGATTCGTTTGCATCAGCAGTTACGATAAGAGCTTTCTTCTCAACAGTTAATCCTTTAAGTACTGCTAGCATATCTTTTGTTTTTGGTGCATTTAACACTAGGTCTTCAAGAACTACAATGTTGTTCTCAACTACTTTAGTAGCTAATGCAGATTTGATTGCTAAACGACGAACTTTCTTAGGAAGTTTGTACGCATAGCTTCTTGGTGTAGGTCCGAATACCGTACCACCACCACGCCATTGAGGAGAGCGGATAGACCCTTGACGAGCACGTCCAGTTCCTTTTTGACGCCATGGTTTACGACCACCACCGCGAACTTCAGAACGAGTTTTTACTTTGTGTGTACCTTGACGTAAAGATGCACGTTGCATCATTACAGCTTCGAAAAGTACAGCTTCATTTGGTTCGATACCGAAAATAGCTTCAGCTAATTCGATTTCACCAACCTGTGAACCAGTTTGGTTATATACAGTAACTTTTGGCATTGGAATTCCTCCTTCCTATTGTGAATTATTTGCTAACCTTCACAGCGCCTTGAACAACTACAAGAGATTTCTTAGCACCTGGAACGTTACCTTTTACTAGTAATAAGTTGCGCTCAGTGTCAACTTGAACGATTTCTAAGTTTTGGATAGTAACTTGGTCTCCACCCATACGTCCAGCAAGTTTTTTGCCTTTGAATACACGGTTCGGAGCAACTGGGCCCATTGAACCTGGACGACGGTGATAGCGAGAACCATGAGACATAGGTCCGCGAGATTGTCCGTGGCGTTTGATAACACCTTGGAAACCTTTACCTTTAGAAATTCCTGTTACGTCAACGATTTCACCTGCAGCGAAAACTTCAACTTTTACCTCTTGACCAACCTCTAATCCGTCCACGTCTGCATCGCGGATTTCGCGAATGAAGCGCTTAGGAGTTGTAGATGCTTTAGCAGTGTGGCCTTGTTCAGGTTTGTTAGTTAACTTTTCACGTTTATCTTCAAATCCTAACTGGATTGCATTGTAGCCATCAGTTTCAGTTGTTTTCTTTTGAAGAACAACGTTTGGATTAGCAGCGATAACTGTTACTGGGATTAACTCACCGTTCTCAGCAAATACTTGAGTCATACCGATCTTTCTTCCTAAGATTCCTTTGGTCATGAGTTACACCTCCTACATTTTTAAGTTATATAATTTATAGTTTGATTTCGATATCTACACCAGACGGTAAGTCTAAACGCATTAATGAATCTACTGTTTGTGGAGTAGGACTCACGATATCGATTAAACGTTTGTGTGTGCGCATTTCGAATTGCTCACGAGAATCTTTGTACTTATGAACAGCACGAAGAATTGTGTAAATAGTCTTCTCAGTTGGTAATGGGATCGGACCAGAAACTGTTGCCCCAGAACGCTTAGCTGTTTCTACAATTTTCTCAGCTGATTGATCAAGAATACGGTGATCATAAGCTTTTAAACGGATACGAATTTTTTCTTTTGCCATTATTTTCCCTCCTTCGTTCGCCTATTTCTAAAATAGACCTTCTCCATGGAAATTTCCCCACACCATGCCATGGCAAAGCGGCCGGGTGTGTCAGCAACCTTCCACTTCATCGCAGTCAAAGACCAACATTGTCTATTATACAATGTTATTCGTCTAGATGCAAGCATCTTTTTGTTTGCATCTGCTTTTCTCTACTTTTGCTATTATACATGGCACTTTAAAGAATTTCAAGTTTTCATCTAACAGAATTCATTTTACAGTTTCTGGGTTTTGTTTTGTTGGTTTTATATTACTATAGAAGAAACTCGTCAAAACATAAAAATATAATCTTACTCATTATATAAACACAAACAAAAAACCCAAGGGAGAATCCCTTGGGTTTTTATATCAGTTAAGATTACTCAACGATAGTTGCAACTACGCCGTAACCTACTGTACGTCCACCTTCACGAATAGAGAATTTAGTTCCCTCTTCGATAGCGATTGGAGCGATAAGTTCGATAGTCATTTCGATGTTGTCACCAGGCATTACCATTTCAGTACCTTCTGGTAATTGGATGATACCAGTTACGTCAGTTGTACGGAAGTAGAACTGAGGACGGTAGTTAGCGAAGAATGGAGTGTGACGTCCACCTTCTTCTTTAGATAATACGAAAACTTCAGCTTTGAATTTAGCGTGTGCTTTTACAGAGCCAGTTTTAGCAAGAACTTGTCCACGTTGGATGTCTTCACGAGCAACCCCACGAAGAAGAGCACCGATGTTGTCTCCAGCTTGAGCTTGGTCAAGAAGTTTACGGAACATTTCTACACCAGTTACAGTTGTAGAAGCATTCTCTTCAGCAAGACCGATGATTTCTACTACGTCACCAACTTTAACGATTCCGCGCTCTACACGACCAGTTGCAACTGTACCACGACCTGTGATAGAGAATACATCCTCGATAGGCATTAAGAATGGTTTGTCAGTTTCACGTTCTGGAGTTGGGATGTAAGCATCAACTTCAGTCATTAATTCAATGATTTTTGCTTCCCAATCAGCTTCTCCTTGAAGAGCTTTAAGAGCAGAACCTTTGATTACAGGAATGTCGTCGCCTGGGAATCCGTATTCAGATAATAGGTCACGAACTTCCATTTCTACTAATTCTAATAATTCTTCGTCGTCTACCATGTCGCATTTGTTTAAGAATACAACGATGTAAGGTACACCTACTTGACGAGAAAGAAGGATGTGCTCACGTGTTTGAGGCATTGGGCCATCAGCAGCAGATACTACTAAGATACCGCCGTCCATTTGAGCAGCACCAGTGATCATGTTTTTAACATAGTCAGCGTGACCTGGGCAGTCAACGTGTGCATAGTGACGAGTTTCAGTTTCGTACTCAACGTGTGCAGTTGAGATTGTGATTCCGCGCTCTCTTTCTTCTGGAGCAGCGTCGATTTGATCGTATCCGCGTGCTTCAGCACCACCAGCTTTTGCAAGAACTGTAGTGATCGCAGCAGTTAATGTAGTTTTACCATGGTCAACGTGGCCGATTGTACCGATGTTAACATGGGGTTTAGAACGTTCGAATTTAGCTTTAGCCATTCTAAATTCCTCCTTAGTTTATATAGGTTATTTTATATTTAGACTAGAAAGCGAAACCAAAGTCTCACTTTCTAAGCTTACATAAGTAGTTATACTTGAACAATCGATAAAAATCAATTATTCACCTTTATTTTTTTTAATAATTTCTTCTGAAACAGACTTCGGTACTTCTTCATAATGATCAAATGTCATTGAGAATGTTCCGCGTCCTTGAGTGTTTGAACGTAATGCTGTCGCATAACCGAACATTTCAGAAAGTGGAACCATAGCGCGAACAACTTGTGCGTTACCGCGAGCTTCCATACCTTCTACACGTCCACGACGAGATGTTACGTCACCCATGATGTCTCCCATGTATTCTTCAGGAATTACAACTTCAACTTTCATCATTGGCTCAAGAATTACTGGGTTACATTTAGAAACCGCAGCTTTAAGTGCCATAGATGCAGCGATTTTGAACGCCATCTCAGATGAATCGACATCATGGTAAGAACCGTCAACTAATGCTGCTTTAATGTCAACTAGTGGGTAACCAGCTAGTACACCATTTTTAAGTGAGTCTTCAAGACCCGCTCCAACAGCTGGGATGTATTCACGTGGAACTACACCGCCGACGATTTTGTTTTCGAATTCAAATCCTTTACCTTCTTCGTTAGGTGCAAACTCAATCCAAACGTGACCGAATTGTCCACGTCCACCAGATTGACGAGCGAACTTACCTTCAACTTTCGCAGCAGCGCGGAAAGTTTCACGGTATGCTACCTGAGGAGCACCAACGTTTGCTTCAACTTTGAATTCACGGCGCATACGGTCAACGATGATATCAAGGTGAAGTTCACCCATACCAGCGATGATTGTTTGGCCAGTTTCTTGGTCAGTGTGAGCACGGAATGTTGGATCTTCTTCAGAAAGCTTAGATAATGCTGTACCCATTTTATCTTGGTCAGCTTTAGATTTTGGTTCGATAGCTACAGAGATAACTGGCTCTGGGAATTCCATAGACTCAAGGATAACAAGGCTCTTCTCGTCACAAAGAGTATCACCAGTAGTAGTATCTTTTAAACCTACAGCAGCAGCGATGTCACCAGCGTAAACTGTTGAAATCTCTTCACGGCTGTTAGCGTGCATTTGTAGGATACGACCTACACGCTCACGCTTACCTTTAGTTGAGTTTTTCACGTATGATCCAGAGTTTAACACACCAGAGTACACACGGAAGAACGTTAACTTACCAACATAAGGGTCAGTCATGATTTTGAATGCTAAAGCTGCAAATGGTTCTTCATCGCTAGACTTACGTTCTACTTCTTCCTCTGTATCCGGAAGAGTACCTTTAATAGCAGGTACATCTAATGGAGATGGTAGGTAGTCGATAACTGCGTCTAACAGAATTTGAACACCTTTGTTTTTGAATGCAGAACCACAGATTACTGGGAAGAATTCTACAGAAGTTGTAGCCTTACGGATACCAGCTTTAAGCTCTTCTACAGTGATTTCTTCACCTTCTAGGTACTTCATCATCATTTCTTCATCAAGCTCAGCTACCGCTTCAATAAGCTTTCCACGGTATTCTTCAGCTAGTTCTTTGTGCTCTTCAGGAATTTCGACACGCTCGATGTCTGTTCCTAAATCGTTACCGTACATGTAAGCACACTCTTCAACAAGGTCAATGATACCATTGAACTCATCTTCAGCACCGATTGGTAACTGAATTGGATGTGCGTTTGCTTGTAAACGATCGTGGATTGTCCCTACAGAGTATAAGAAATCTGCACCGATCTTATCCATTTTGTTAACGAATACGATACGAGGAACACCGTAAGTAGTAGCCTGACGCCAAACAGTTTCTGTTTGTGGTTCTACACCAGATTGTGCATCAAGTACTGCTACCGCACCATCAAGTACGCGTAAAGAACGTTCTACTTCTACTGTGAAGTCTACGTGTCCTGGAGTGTCAATGATGTTTACACGGTGACCTTTCCATTGAGCTGTAGTTGCAGCAGAAGTAATTGTGATACCACGCTCTTGCTCTTGCTCCATCCAGTCCATCTGAGATGCACCTTCATGAGTTTCACCGATTTTATGAATACGTCCTGTGTAATACAGAATACGCTCAGTTGCTGTAGTTTTACCAGCATCGATGTGAGCCATGATACCAATATTACGAGTGTTTTCTAAAGAGAACTCTCTTGTCATTTGGTGTCTTGCTCCTTCCATATATGGATTGGATTTTTTTATTTTAAGTAGCAAAAAAGCCACTTTATATTGTTACATATGCCAGTGTCCAGTACCCTCATTATGTAAAACGAGCGCCCAACGAAAGGGAGAGGCATTCTCCCTCTCCACACTTCCATAAGCGACAAATAAAGCGGTTTATGCTTACATTTATTTTACGTTGAATCCTACCAACGGTAATGAGCAAATGCTTTGTTAGCTTCTGCCATTTTATGAGTGTCTTCACGTTTCTTAACAGATGCACCAGCGTTGTTAGCTGCATCTAAGATTTCGTAAGCTAGACGCTCTTCCATAGTTTTTTCACCACGAAGACGAGCATAGTTTACTAACCAGCGAAGACCTAAAGTTGTACGGCGTTCTGGACGAACCTCAACTGGAACTTGGTAGTTAGCACCACCAACACGACGAGCGCGTACTTCAAGAACAGGCATGATGTTCTTAAGAGCTTGCTCGAATACTTCCATTGGTTCTTTATCTGAACGTTCACGAACGATATCGAAAGCGTTATAAAGAATTGTTTGAGATTTACCTTTTTTACCGTCAACCATCATTTTGTTGATTAGGCGTGTTACAAGTTTAGAATTGTACATTGGATCAGGTAACACGTCACGTTTCGCAACAGGTCCTTTACGAGGCATATTGAGTTCCTCCTTTCATTATAAGTTTATTATTTTTTAGCAGGTTTTGGTCGCTTAGTACCATATTTAGAACGTCCTTGCATACGTTTGTCAACACCAGCTGTATCAAGCGCTCCACGAACGATGTGGTAACGTACCCCTGGTAAATCCTTTACTCGACCACCGCGAATTAATACTACGCTATGCTCTTGTAGGTTATGACCGATACCTGGGATGTAAGCTGTAACTTCAATACCGTTTGTTAAACGTACACGAGCGTATTTACGTAACGCTGAGTTAGGTTTCTTTGGAGTCATTGTACCAACACGAGTACATACACCACGTTTTTGAGGTGCAGAGATATCAGTTGATTTTTTCTTTAAAGAGTTAAAACCTTTGTTTAACGCAGGTGATTTAGATTTCCATACTTTATCAGTACGACCATTTCTCACTAATTGGTTAATAGTAGGCATTTGATTATCCTCCCTTCGCATGTTTGTATGACCACATATCCAGGTGGTTCATTATTAGTTGAAAACAAAGTTTTTGCAAGGAAGAGCAAATGCTCTCTCCTCACAAAAACAGTTTTAACTTATTATTCCTATTGCTGAAGCTCCCACTTGAATCCCCGAAACTTTTCCAAGCTTACGAACTGATTCAACTTTGGTTATGGGTATGTTATGTTGCAAAGCAGTGCGAATGATAATATGGGTTAACCGCACATCAGCATCTTCTGCAATAACAACTTCTTTAACTATACCATTTTTGATTGCTTCCAATGTTCGTTTATGACCAACGACTACATTTTCAGCATTTGACACTTTTTGATAAGACATATAAATATCCTCCAAAGCATCGTTCAGGAGCAACCTTGATTATAGTAACATTTTGACTCATACAATGTCAACTAGGATTAGATGTTTTTATACAAAATTTACGACGGAAAATTTTACTGTTCCACATAAATCTCATCGTTTTCTACATTCATGTCATCTTGTGTTGTTTTTACAAGATCCACTTTGCGATAACGATTCATACCTGTTCCAGCAGGAACAAGTTTACCGATAATAACGTTCTCTTTCAGTCCTAGAAGCTCATCACGTTTACCTTTAATTGCTGCATCAGTTAAGACACGAGTTGTTTCTTGGAATGATGCTGCAGATAAGAATGAATCAGTTTCAAGTGAAGCTTTTGTAATACCAAGTAGAACAGGTCTAGCCGTTGCTGGTTGTTTACCTTGCAGTAACACCTTCGCATTCGCATCAGTAAACTGATGGATATCTAGTAATGTTCCTGGTAATACATCTGTTTCACCTGCATCACTTACACGAACTTTACGTAGCATTTGACGTACCATTACCTCTACGTGTTTGTCACCAATTTCTACCCCTTGCATACGGTATACTTTTTGAACTTCACGTAATAAGTATTCTTGAACTGCCGTAATGTCCGTTACTTTTAGTAATTCTTTCGGATCAATAGAACCTTCTGTTAACTCTTTACCGTGGCTAATTGGCTGTCCTGGCGTTACTTTCAGACGAGCACCGTAAGGAATAGCATACGTACGAGCTTCAACCTCACCCTGTACAACTACTTCTTGGCGATCTTTAACATCATTGATCGCTGCGATAACACCGTCGATTTCACTGATAACTGCCTGACCTTTCGGATTACGAGCTTCAAAGATCTCTTGGATACGAGGTAAACCTTGTGTGATATCATCACCGGCAACCCCACCTGTATGGAACGTACGCATCGTTAACTGTGTACCTGGCTCACCGATAGATTGAGCCGCGATAATACCTACCGCTTCTCCTACTTCTACGTCTGTACCAGTTGCTAAGTTACGACCGTAACACTTCTTACATACACCATGGCGAGTGTTACACGTAAACGCTGAACGAATGTTTACAGTTTCAACACCCGAATTTTCAACGATATGAGCGATATCTTCAGTAATTAATTGATTTTCAGCAACTAATACTTCACCTGTTTCAGGATGTTTTACAGTTTTTCTTGCAAAACGTCCAACAAGACGATCATATAATGACTCAATTACTTCATTACCCTCTTTAATCGCACCGATTAGTAAACCGCGATCTGTTCCACAATCATCTTCACGAACAATTACATCTTGTGCAACGTCTACAAGACGACGTGTTAAGTAACCAGAATCGGCAGTCTTAAGTGCTGTATCGGCAAGACCTTTACGAGCACCATGCGTAGAGATGAAGTACTCAAGTACTGTTAAACCTTCACGGAAACTTGATTTGATCGGAAGTTCAATGATACGACCAGATGGATTGGCCATCAGACCACGCATACCAGCAAGCTGAGTGAAGTTAGATGCGTTACCACGGGCACCGGAATCACTCATCATGAAGATTGGATTGCGTTTATTCAAGGACTTCATCAGTTTTCCTTGGATAACGTCTTTTGCATTACTCCAAATAGAGATAACACGATCGTAACGTTCTTCTTCCGTGATTAAACCGCGACGGAATTGTTTAATTACATTATCTACTTTTGCTTGTGCTTCGTGGAGAATTTCATCTTTTTCACCTAATACAAGAATGTCAGATACCCCAACTGTAATACCAGCTTTTGTAGAGTATTTAAATCCTAAGTTCTTCATACGGTCAAGCATGCGAGACGTCTCTGTAATTTTGAAACGCTTGAATACTTCCGCAATGATGTTACCAAGAATCTTCTTGCTAAATGGTGCCACTTCTTCGCGACTAGCAATAATTTCTTTAATGTTCGCACCTTTTTCAACGAAATATTCCGCTGGTGTTTCTTTTTCAAGGTTTGAGTTTGTTGGTTCGTTAATATAAGGGAACGACTCTGGTAAGATTTCGTTAAATATTAATTTACCAACTGTTGTTAATAGAAGCTTACCTTTTTGCTCTTCAGTAAACGTTACATTATTTACTGAACTTGCAGCAACTGCAACACGCGTGTGCAGATGTACATATCCATTTTGATATGCAAGTATTGCTTCGTTGGCATCTTTGAAGACCATACCTTCACCGATTGCACCTTCACGCTCAAGTGTTAAGTAGTAGTTACCTAATACCATATCCTGAGATGGAGTAACAACTGGTTTTCCGTCTTTTGGATTCAAGATGTTTTGTGCCGCTAACATAAGAATACGAGCTTCTGCTTGTGCTTCTGATGATAACGGAACGTGAACCGCCATTTGGTCACCGTCAAAGTCCGCGTTGTATGCAGTACATACAAGTGGGTGAAGACGGATTGCACGACCTTCTACTAGTGTAGGTTCAAACGCCTGGATACCAAGACGGTGAAGTGTTGGTGCGCGGTTTAGAAGTACTGGATGTTCTTTAATCACAGATTCTAAAACGTCCCAAACTTCAGGTTGTACACGCTCGATTTTACGTTTAGCACTCTTAATGTTGTGTGCTAAACCTTTTTCAACTAACTCTTTCATAACGAAAGGTTTGAACAGTTCAAGCGCCATTTCTTTCGGTAATCCACATTGGTACATCTTTAAGTTCGGTCCTACAACGATTACTGAACGACCAGAGTAGTCAACACGTTTACCTAATAAGTTTTGACGGAAACGTCCTTGTTTACCTTTAAGCATGTGAGATAGAGATTTTAATGGACGGTTACCTGGTCCAGTAACTGGACGGCCACGGCGACCATTATCGATTAATGCGTCTACAGCTTCTTGTAACATACGTTTTTCGTTTTGAACGATGATGCTTGGTGCACCTAAGTCCAATAGACGTTTTAAACGGTTGTTACGGTTAATTACACGACGGTATAAGTCGTTTAAATCAGAAGTAGCAAAACGTCCACCATCCAACTGTACCATTGGGCGTAGTTCTGGTGGGATAACTGGAAGAACATCTAGGATCATCCAAGATGGGTGATTTCCAGAGTTACGGAATGCTTCTAATACTTCTAGACGTTTAATAGCACGAGTACGGCGTTGTCCTTGTGCTGTTTTTAATTCTTCTTTTAAGAAGTCTACTTCTTTATCTAAATCGATATCTTGTAGTAGCTTTTTAATCGCTTCTGCACCCATAGCAGCTTGGAATGTGCTACCATATCGATCACGATATGCACGGTATTCTTTTTCAGAAAGTAATTGCTTCTTATCAAGTGGTGTATCTCCACTTTCTGTTACAACATAAGAAGCGAAATAAATTACTTCTTCAAGCGCGCGAGGGGACATGTCTAAGACAAGTCCCATGCGGCTCGGGATACCTTTGAAATACCAAATATGAGATACAGGAGCAGCTAATTCGATATGACCCATACGTTCACGACGAACTTTTGCACGCGTTACTTCAACGCCACATCGATCACAAACTACACCTTTATAACGTACACGTTTGTATTTTCCGCAATGACATTCCCAGTCCTTTTGTGGTCCGAAAATACGCTCACAGAACAAGCCATCTTTTTCAGGCTTTAACGTACGATAGTTAATTGTTTCTGGTTTCTTAACTTCACCGTATGACCAAGAACGAATCTTGTCAGGTGAAGCAAGTCCAATCTTCATATATTCAAAGTTATTTACATCTATCAAGGGGCCTACCTCCCTTTTAGTCTACAGGTTATCCCAATTATTCCTTAGTTGTCTCAACTTCGACATTCAATTTATCTGCTGATTGATGATCGTCGTCATCTTCTGTATCACGCATTTCGATTTCTTTATCGTCGCTAGACATCATTTTAACGTCCATACCTAAACTCTGCAGTTCTTTAATCAATACTTTGAATGATTCAGGAACGCCTGGTTCTGGAACATTTTCACCTTTAACAATTGCTTCATACGTCTTAACACGTCCGATAACATCATCAGACTTCACTGTTAAAATTTCTTGAAGAGTATAAGCAGCACCATAAGCTTCAAGTGCCCAAACCTCCATCTCACCGAAACGCTGTCCACCGAACTGAGCTTTACCTCCAAGAGGTTGCTGCGTTACAAGTGAGTATGGTCCAGTAGAACGAGCATGAAGTTTATCGTCAACCATGTGCGCAAGTTTGATCATATACATGACACCAACAGATACGCGGTTATCGAATGGTTCACCAGTACGTCCGTCATACAGGATTGTTTTCGCGTCATTTGCCATACCAGCTTCTTCAATTGTGCCCCATACATCTTCCTCACGAGCACCATCGAATACTGGTGTTGCAATGTGAATGCCAAGGTATCTTGCTGCCATACCAAGATGAAGCTCTAATACCTGACCGATATTCATACGAGATGGTACCCCTAATGGGTTTAACATGATATCGATTGGCGTACCATCTGGTAAGTAAGGCATATCTTCTTCTGGTAAAATACGAGAGATAACACCTTTGTTACCGTGACGTCCTGCCATCTTGTCACCTTCAGAAATTTTACGTTTTTGAACGATATACGCACGTACAAGTTGATTCACGCCCGGTGGCAATTCATCGCCATCTTCACGGTTGAATACTTTTACGTCTAAGATAATACCGCCACCACCATGTGGTACACGTAGTGATGTATCACGTACTTCACGTGCTTTTTCACCGAAGATTGCATGTAATAGACGTTCTTCTGCTGTTAGTTCTGTTACACCTTTAGGTGTTACTTTACCAACAAGTAGATCTCCATCTTTTACTTCAGCACCGACGCGAATAATACCACGCTCATCAAGGTTACGAAGTGCATCTTCTCCGACGTTTGGAATATCACGTGTAATTTCTTCTGGTCCAAGCTTCGTATCACGAGCTTCTGACTCATATTCTTCAATATGAATAGAAGTGTACACATCATCTTTTACAAGGCGCTCACTCATAATGATCGCATCCTCATAGTTATAACCGTCCCATGTCATGAAGCCAACAAGCACGTTACGTCCAAGTGCTAGTTCACCTAATTCCATAGAAGGACCATCCGCAAGGATTTCACCTTTTACAACTTCATTTCCAACACTTACGATTGGACGTTGGTTGTAGCAAGTTCCTTGGTTAGAACGAATGAATTTTTGCATTTTGTAGCGATCTAAGTCGCCTTTTACTGTTTGACCGTCAACTTCTACATAGCGACGTACCCAAACTTCACGTGCTTCTACGCGTTCAACAACACCAGGGTGTTTACAGATTACTGCAGCACCTGAGTCTTTTGCTGATACGTACTCCATACCTGTACCTACAATCGGTGATTCCGGATTCATTAACGGAACCGCCTGACGTTGCATGTTCGCTCCCATAAGTGCGCGGTTAGAGTCATCGTTTTCTAAGAACGGAATACAAGCTGTCGCTGCCGACACTACTTGCTTTGGAGATACATCCATATAGTCGATGCGTTCTTTATTTGTGACAATGTTTTCACCACGGAAACGAGCTACGATATCTTCATCAAGGAATTCTCCTTCTTCAGATAATTTCATATTCGCTTGGGCTACAACATAATTATCTTCTTCATCTGCTGTTAAATAATCAACCTGCCCTGTTACAAGACCAGTTTCTGGGTCAACACGACGGTATGGTGTTTCAATGAAACCAAACTCATTTACTTTCGCGAACGAAGATAATGAGTTAATCAAACCGATGTTTGGTCCCTCTGGTGTTTCAATCGGACACATACGACCGTAGTGAGAGTAGTGAACGTCACGCACTTCAAAGCCTGCGCGCTCACGCGTTAAACCACCGGGTCCTAATGCAGATAGTCTTCGTTTGTGAGTTAACTCTGCTAATGGGTTTGTTTGGTCCATGAACTGAGATAACTGAGAACTTCCGAAGAACTCTTTAATAGATGCAATAACAGGACGGATGTTAATTAACGCCTGTGGTGTAATTGCATTTGTATCTTGAATCGACATTCTCTCACGAACAACACGTTCCATACGAGAAAGACCGATACGGAATTGGTTTTGTAAAAGCTCTCCTACTGAACGTAAACGACGGTTTCCTAAGTGGTCGATATCGTCTGTGTCCCCTACTTTGTATAGTAGGTTGAAGAAGTAGCTGATAGAAGCAAGGATATCACCTGGTGTAATATGTTTTATATCACGAGTAATATTTGCATTACCAATTACGTTAATTACGCGTTCGCCTTCTGACTCAGGAGCATAAATCTTAATAGATTGCAGCTCAACATCGCCTGCTACCACTCCACCCATTGGTTTCGCTGTTTTGAATCCAATGTTTTTCTCTAAGTAAGGTAGAATGCGATCAAGCGTACGACGATCTAAGACTGTTCCTTCTGCCGCTAAAATTTCACCAGTTTCTGGATCCACCAGTGTTTCAGCTAAACGTTGGTTAAACAATCTATTTTTAATGTGTAGCTTTTTGTTGATCTTATAGCGACCTACATTTGCTAAGTCGTAGCGCTTCGGATCAAAGAAACGAGACACAAGTAAGCTCTTTGCATTTTCTACTGTTGGTGGTTCACCAGGGCGTAGACGCTCATAAATTTCAAGCAATGCTTTTTCTGTGCTATCTGTGTTGTCTTTTTCTAATGTGTTGCTTAAGTATTCGTTATCACCTAAAAGCTCGGTGATTTCTTGATCAGAGCCAAACCCTAATGCGCGTAACAAAACAGTTACAGGAAGTTTACGAGTACGGTCAATACGTACATATACAACATCCTTAGCATCTGTCTCATACTCTAACCAAGCCCCGCGGTTTGGAATTACAGTAGCAGTAAAACCACGTTTTCCGTTTTTATCCACTTTGCCACTATAGTATACGCTTGGAGAGCGAACTAACTGGGAAACGATAACACGTTCTGCACCGTTAATTACGAATGTTCCAGTCTCTGTCATGAGTGGGAAATCTCCCATGAACACATCTTGTTCTTTTACTTCACCAGTTTCCTTGTTGATTAGACGCACTTTTACACGAAGTGGTGCTGCATACGTCACATCACGCTCTTTGCATTCTTCTACAGAGTATTTAGGTTCACCTAAGCTGTAGTCGATAAATTCAAGCGATAGATTTCCCGTAAAGTCTTCGATCGGAGAAATGTCTTGGAACATTTCTCGCAAACCCTCATCAAGAAACCACTGATAAGAAGAGGTTTGAATTTCGATAAGATTTGGTAACTCTAATACTTCACTAATACGGGCATAACTTCTTCGTTGGCGGTGGCGTCCGTATTGAACTAGTTGACCTGTCAACTGCTTCACCCCTCAAATCATGAGTATTATAAATGCACAAAAAAATTTGTGCAAAATCACAAATAAATACAACTACTGCTATTAGCGTAGTTTTTTTCTCTTAAAGATAGATACGTTGAGTCTTTCTACCTGCTCAAAAAGAAAAATGGCTTCTTTAAGAAAACCATCATTCTGTTTCATAATCTGCTGATTTTACTATCTTTTCCAAGAGAAACAAAAATATACATCTTTTCTCAACGCAGAAAATCATATATTGGCATTGTATAATGTTAACATAGCCAAAAATAACCGTCAACGCTTTTTTGATTTTATGATATAATATCCTTTTTTCTTTTCTACAACTTCAACTTCAGAAAATACTTCTTCTAGTTTTTTTAGCGCAGATGGTGCACCTTGTTTCTTTTGAATAACAATCCACAATTCTCCACCTGAAACTAAATACTCTACAGCTTTTTCTAAAATCTCATGCACGATATCTTTACCAGCACGAATTGGAGGATTAGATAGAATAACAGCATACTTGCCATCTACATTTTCATAGACACTACTTTGCAAAATACGTACATTTTCAATTTTGTTATTAGCGGCATTTTCTTTTGCAAGCCCCAAGGCCCTTTCATTCACATCCACCATGTGAATTTCACGATCTTGAAACTCTTTCGCTAACGACAAACCGATTGGACCGTACCCACACCCTACGTCTAACACATTACCTTTAACATCTGGCATTTGAAACGCTTCAATTAAAAGACGAGAACCAAAGTCCACTTCGTTTTTCGAGAACACCCCATGGTCAGATAAAAAAGTAAATCGAGATTCACGAAGCGTAAATTCCCATCGTTTACGATCACTCTTACTAGAAGGGTCGTTAGAAAAATAATGGTCTGCCATATGGCCACCTCTTTTCTTTACAGTTAAAAAAAAAGCTCGCATGAGAGCGAGCTTTTTAAAGCATCAAAAGTTAATTACTTAACTTCTACAGCAGCGCCAACTTCTTCAAGTTTAGCTTTCATTTCTTCAGCTTCCTCTTTAGAAACGCCTTCTTTGATTGCTTTTGGAGTGTTGTCAACTAATTCTTTAGCTTCTTTTAAGCCAAGACCAGTGATTTCACGTACAGCTTTGATAACTTTGATTTTTTGAGCGCCAGCACTTGCAAGTACTACGTCAAATTCAGTTTTCTCAGCAGCAGCTTCACCAGCGCCACCAGCTACAGCTACAGGAGCAGCAGCAGTTACGCCGAATTCTTCCTCGATAGCTTTTACTAAGTCGTTAAGTTCTAATACAGTCATAGATTTAACTGCTTCAATGATTTGTTCTTTAGTCATTGTAAATATCCTCCCTTAAATAGGTTTGTATTGTTTTATAGATAACAAGTAATTATCTTTTAAAAAATTAAGCGCCTTGCTCTTCCTTTTGTTCTGCAACTGCTTTAGTAGCAAGTGCAAGGTTACGGATTGGAGCTTGAAGAACGCTAAGAAGCATAGAAAGTAAGCCTTCACGTGATGGAAGAGTAGCGATAGCTTTAACCTCATCAAGTGTTACAAGTTTACCTTCGATTACGCCCGCTTTAATTTCTAAAGCTTCATGTTTTGTAGCGAAGTCGTTTAATACTTTCGCAGGAGCAACTACATCCTCGTTACTGAACGCGATTGCGTTTGGTCCTGTTAAGAATTCGTTTAACTCAGCCATTTCAGCAGACTCTGCAGCACGACGAGTTAAAGAGTTTTTGTAAACTTTGAACTCAACGCCAGCTTCACGTAATTGCTTACGTAATTCTGTTGCTTCAGAAACTGTTAAACCACGGTAGTCAACAACGATTGTAGATTTACTAGCGCGAAGTTTGTCCGCGATTTCAGTTACAACTTGTTGTTTAGTTTCGATTACTTTGCTCATGTTATTACACCTCCTGTAGATTATATAGAAGATGTACCGAAAGTGCACTAAAAACCTCCATGCCCAACTTGTAGACATGGAGGCATATAGTCACAGAAAAAAGATTCCGCTTCGTATATTAACACCTAGGTAGGAAATTAAGTCGAATGACACCTACTGTCTACGGTACACTATTTAAATTCACAACATAAATGATTATATTAAAACTTCTTTATGAAGTCAACTTCCAATTTTTACGCAAGTGTAGAAACGTCTACGCGTACGCCAGGTCCCATTGTAGAAGCAACAGTTGCATTCTTCATGTAAGTACCTTTTGCAGCAGCTGGCTTAGCTTTTTGTAGCGTGTCAGCAATTGTTTTGAAGTTTTCTACTAGTTTAGCATCTTCGAAAGATACTTTACCGATTGGAACGTGGATGTTACCAGCTTTATCAACGCGGTATTCAACTTTACCAGCTTTGATTTCGTTAACAGCTTTAGTTACATCGAAAGTAACTGTTCCAGTTTTAGGGTTTGGCATTAAACCTTTAGGTCCTAATACGCGACCAAGTTTACCAACTTCACCCATCATGTCAGGAGTTGCTACTACTACATCGAAGTCGAACCAACCTTGTTGGATTTTACCGATGTAATCAGCATCGCCTACGAATTCAGCGCCAGCAGCTTCAGCTTCTTTTGCTTTTTCGCCTTTAGCGAATACTAATACACGTTGTACTTTACCAGTACCGTGCGGAAGAACAACTGCGCCACGAATTTGTTGGTCAGCTTTCTTAGGGTCAACACCTAAACGGAATGCAGCTTCTACAGTTGCATCAAATTTAGCTGTGTTTGTTTTCTTTACTAATTCTACTGCTTCTGTTGCAGAGTAAGCAGTTGCACGATCAACAAGCTTCGCAGCTTCTACGTACTTTTTACCTCTTTTAGCCATTTTTATTTCCTCCTCGAATGTGGTTTTAGCGGAATAACCTCCCACGTTTACGCCTTTTTTCCAGGGATAACCTGAGGATGCGCGCCATCCTTTTATTTTAAAAAACGATAATCATTTACGATAATAAAGGTTGCGAATTGGAATTCCAGACCCGCAACCTTTTTTAAAAACAAATCGAATTAGTCTTCGATAACGATGCCCATACTGCGTGCAGTACCTTCAACCATACGCATTGCAGCTTCTACGCTAGCAGCGTTTAGGTCAGGCATTTTAGTTTCAGCGATTTCGCGTACTTTATCACGCTTAACAGTTGCCACTTTATTACGGTTTGGTTCACCAGAACCAGACTCAATACCAGCTACTTTCTTAAGAAGAACAGCAGCAGGAGGAGTTTTAGTAATGAAAGTGAATGAACGGTCCTCAAATACCGTAATTTCAACAGGGATGATAAGACCAGCTTGATCTGCTGTACGAGCGTTAAACTCTTTACAGAAGCCCATGATGTTAACACCTGCTTGTCCTAATGCTGGACCAACTGGTGGAGCTGGGTTAGCTTTACCTGCAGGAATTTGAAGCTTTACCATTTTAATTACCTTTTTAGCCACGAGACACACCTCCTTAAGTCCGTGATGTGGTCAATTGGACAGTGATTTGCCCTCCCACGTCATATTTTATCTGTAACGATAAAATCTTTCAAAAAACGTCTCCGATAACGAAGACGTACTGACTTAAAAGATATTATCACTTTTTACAATTCATTTCAAGTTTCATTTTATAATTTTTCAATTTGATGGAAGTCAAGTTCAACTGGAGTCTCGCGACCAAACATATCTACAAGCACACTCACTTTTTTCTTCTCCACATCAATTTCTTCAATAGCACCTGTATAATCTGCGAATGGTCCCTCATTTACACGTACTGTCTCATGAAGTTCAAAGTCGAAATCAACCACTTCATTGTCCATTCCCATATGCTTCATAATGGTAACAACTTCCTCTTCTAATAGAGGAGATGGTTTAGATCCAGAACCTGAAGAACCAACAAAACCTGTTACACCCGGTGTATTACGAACAACATACCAAGAGTCATCAGTCATGATTAGTTCCACTAACACGTAACCTGGGAACACTTTTCTTTTCATTATTTTTTCTTTACCATTTTTCATTTCTACTTCTACTTCTTCTGGGACAACAACACGGAAAATTTTATCTTGCATACCCATTGATTCTACACGTTTCTCTAGGTTTGCCTTTACTTTATTTTCATATCCAGAATAAGTATGGACAACATACCAACTTTTTTCCATTCATTTAGGACGAGCGTCCTTCCCTCCCTGACGTACATTTTTTTGCGCAAATGAAAAAACCCGTTCACCGGGCTTTTACACAGTTCTTATAAATAACATTATATCATGGATAAGTGCTTCTTATTCAAGAATTAACCAAGAATTAACCGAATTAAAGAAGAAATGCCCATATCAACTACTGCGAAGAAAATCGCAAAGAACACAACTGTAGCGATAACAGTCGCTGTTGAGCGGAGTAATTCATCTTTTTTAGGCCAACTTACTTTTTTCATTTCGCGACCTACATCGCCGAAAAAGTTCGTTAAACGCATCTGCGGGACCTCCAGTGTATTATTTATTTTGTTTCCTTGTGAACTGTATGCTTATTGCATGTTTTACAAAACTTCTTTATCTCAAGTCGCTCTACTGAGCTCGTATCTTTCATCGTAGAGTAGTTTCGATTTTTACACTCTTCACATGAGAGTACAACTTTTTTCCTCATTAGTTACACCAGCCTTGTAACATTATGTCCCTAAAAATGTATCATACAACAAAAGACAATGTCAATGTCATGACTCTCACTCTCATTACAAAAAGAAAACAGGTGAATTAATTTACACCTGCGTTACTTTCTATGAATTTAAAGTTGTACTCTCTCTCATTTCCATATATCGTTCCAATTTTCTCTTCACCCGCTGTAAAGCGTTATCAATAGATTTCACATGTCTATTTAACTGTTCCGAAATCTCTTGATAAGAGCGACCATCTAAGTATAAAGAAAGTACTTTTCTTTCTAAATCGCTTAATAATTCAGATATTTTAGACTCTATGTCGGTATATTCTTCTTGACTAATGATCATCTCTTCAGGATCAGTCACCTTCGCTTCGGAAATAACATCCAATAACGTTCGATCAGATTCCTCATCGTAAATCGGCTTATCTAAAGACACATACGAATTTAAAGGAATATGTTTTTGTCTTGTTGCTGTTTTAATAGCGGTAATAATTTGTCGAGTAATACACAGTTCAGCAAATGCTTTGAACGAAGACAGCTTGTCCTCTTTATAATCACGAATCGCTTTAAACAATCCAATCATACCTTCTTGAACAATATCTTCTCGATCGGCACCCACTAAGAAATAAGATCTTGATTTCGCGCGAACAAAGTTCTTATATTTATGAATTAAATATTCTAGAGCGTCAGTATTACCTTTTCGAACTAACTCAACGATTGCCTCATCCTCTAAATCACGAAATGTAACGTCGCCTACACTTACGAAGCCTGCTTCCACCTTGATCCCTCCGACCGCTATTTATTTAGCAATATTATACAGTAAAAAGACAAAGAGCGTCAATGCTTCAACGCTCTCCTCTTCTTAATTTTTCTAATTTTTCTGTAATATCCTCACTAAATATCTTTCGCATGGCAGGTTGCTTTTCTTTCGTGTCTTTTGTACGTCTTCTTACTTGTTGTTCCATCGCTTGTACTTCTAACTCTAATTCACGCGCAGATTTCCGAAGGGCACCTTGCGCAAATATAACCCATTGTTCCGTATAATCAGAAGTCGCAACATATATTTGTGTATTTATATTTCTAAGCTCAATCGCAAGTTTCTCTATCTTTTCGTCCGCAGTTTGATTTTTGCGCGTGAATATTACTTCCACCCGCGATTGTTTCATCTTTTTTTCAATACCGTGGACTGTATAGGCATCAAAGACTATCATTACTTTCGTTCCTGTATATCCTTGATAATCCGCCATCTTATCAATAAGCGCGTCTCTTGATGATTGCAAATCTACATCCCGTAGTTTTTTCAAGTCTCCCCAAGCTCCGATAATGTTGTAACCGTCAACGATTAAAATATCGTTCATTTTTTATTTACCAATTTCGTGACGTTTACGATATACCTCATACATTAACAAACTTGCGGCTACTGAAGCATTTAAGGATGTAACTTTACCAACCATAGGTAAAGTAATTAAGAAATCACACTTTTCACCAATAATACGACTCATACCTTTTCCTTCACTACCAATTACTAATCCAATCGGCATTTTACCATCTAAATTACGGTAATCCGTTTTTCCTTTGGCATCTGTACCAGCAATCCAAAGTCCGCGTTCCTTCAATTCATCAATTGTGCGAGATAAGTTTGTTACGCGCGCAACTGGAATATATTCAATTGCTCCTGTTGATGCTTTCGCAACTGATGCTGTAAGTCCTACAGCCCTTCTTTTCGGAATAATAACCCCATGAGCTCCTGTGGCATCAGCAGTACGCATAATAGAACCTAGGTTATGCGGATCTTCAATTTCATCTAAGATTAAGAAGAATGGATCTTCATTACGTTTTTCTGCTACTTTGAATAAATCTTCTAATTCAGCATACTGGTATGCAGCTACTTGAGCAATTACACCTTGATGATTACCCTCAACTAATTGATCTAACTTCTTCTTTGGTGCATGTTGTAAAATAATCTTATTTTCTTTCGCTAATGCTAGTACAATCTGCACTTGCCCTTTGGCAGCACCTTCTGCGATCCAAATTTTATTAATATCTCTCCCTGATCGTAACGCTTCAATTACAGGGTTACGTCCGATAATATATTCACTACTCATGATGATGTGCCCCCTTCCTTTTCTTCTAAAACTGCAATTGCCTTATATACAATTTCGTCTAATCTTTCACGATTATTTAATAAGTGATGATAACCAATT
This sequence comes from Bacillus cereus group sp. N31, assembly GCF_016483245.1. Lineage (NCBI taxonomy): Bacteria > Bacillati > Bacillota > Bacilli > Caryophanales > Bacillaceae > Bacillus > Bacillus cereus group sp. N31. Next base: position 43,884 of record NZ_JAEHCH010000031.1, read on the forward strand.
AGCGCTTCAAAGGCTGTACTATGTCGATATGTTTGTACATCCGTATTTTTCGGAACGGTACCTGAATTTGCATTACGCCCTCTTCTTAATACCGCCTCTTCTTCCTCTGTCAAAAATGACGTCTCTAATAAATGATAAACAACTTTCGCCTGTGCTTTTGCCGAAACAAAGCTCGTCCCTAAGCGATGTAATTGATTAGGACGAACCTTTCCCTTTTGAAGGAGGTGATAGCGGATATATTGTTCATATACCGCATCACCCATATATGCTAACGCTAAGCTGTTTAATTGCTTTGCATCAATCATTCTTATCCTCTTTTCCATCTTGTACCTTGTGCGGTATCTTCTAAAATAATATTCCGTTCTTTTAAATCATCGCGAATTTGATCAGATAATGCGAAATCACGATTTTTACGAGCTTCAATACGCTTTTGGATAAGCGCCTCAATTTCCTCATCAAGCAATTCTTCTTTTGCTAATTCTAATCCTAAAATATCGAATAATGTTTCAAGTTGTTTCACGTATGCTTCAATTACAACTTTAGAAGTATGTTCTTCTAATAAATATTGATTTGCGTGATTTGCTACATTATATAATTCAGTAATCGCATTAGCAGTATTGAAGTCATCATCCATTGCTTCTTCAAATGCAGCCTGGAATTTTTCCATCTCAGCTAACCATTTCTCATTATGATCTGTTAAATTCGCGCTACTTTCCATACGATGCTTTAAGTTACCGTAAGCTGTTTTAATTCTTTCTAGCCCGTTATTCGTACTTTGTAATAACTCTTCACTAAAGTTAATTGGATGACGGTAATGTACTGATAGCATAAAGAATCTAATTAACTGTGGATCATATTGCTTAATGATATCGTGAACTAAAATGAAGTTTCCAAGTGACTTAGACATCTTCTCATTATCAATATTAATATATCCATTATGCATCCAGTAACGTGCAAATGTTTTTCCAGTCAACGCCTCGGACTGCGCAATTTCATTTTCATGATGAGGAAATGCTAAGTCTTGACCACCAGCATGAATGTCAATTGTATCCCCTAAGTACTTACGTGCCATCGCTGAGCATTCAATATGCCACCCTGGACGTCCTTTCCCCCAAGGGCTTTCCCAGAAGATTTCTCCCTCTTTTGCAGCTTTCCATAAAGCAAAGTCAAGAGGGTCTTGTTTCTTTTCTCCTACTTCAATACGTGCACCATGACGTAAATCAGCGATTGGCTGATGCGATAATTTACCGTAACCTTCGAATTCTTTCGTTCTAAAGTACACATCACCTTCTGATTCATATGCATACCCTTTATTCACAAGTTCTTGAATAAATTCAATAATAATATCCATATTTTCTGTTACACGCGGATGAACTGTTGCATGTTTGCAACCTAGTGCGGTTACATCTTCAAAATATGCTTCAACGAAACGGTCAGCAATTGTCGGTACATCTTCACCTAATTCATTTGCTGCTTTAATTAATTTATCATCTACGTCAGTAAAGTTAGATACATACTGCACTTCGTACCCTTTGTATTCTAAATAACGGCGTACTGTATCGAACACCATAGGGGGTCTCGCATTCCCAATATGGATGTAGTTATATACTGTAGGACCGCAAACATACATCTTTACCTTATTTTCTTCTAATGGAATAAACTCTTCCTTTTGACGTGTTAGCGTATTATAAATGTGAATAGTCATTTTTATCCTTCCTTTCTACCTTTACTTCAAGTTGCTTTTTCAATTTATCAAGTTCTGCTTCCATAACCTTTAATTTATCAAAAATCGGATCCGGAAGATCGGAATGATTTAACTCTTGACCAATCTTCACTCCATTTTGAATAACGACTCGGCCAGGTATACCTACAACTGTAGAATGCGCAGGGACTTCTTTTAATACAACGGATCCTGCTCCAATTTTAGAATTCTCTCCAACAGTAATTGAGCCTAGTACTTTAGCACCTGTTGCAATTAATACATTATCCTGAATTGTAGGGTGCCTCTTTCCCTTTTCTTTTCCCGTACCACCTAATGTAACACCTTGATAAATTGTTACATTATCACCAATCTCACACGTTTCTCCAATTACAACCCCCATTCCATGGTCAATGAAAAAATGACGACCAATTGTTGCTCCTGGATGAATCTCAATGCCAGTAAAAAACCGACTAACTTGTGAAATCCAACGTGCAATAAAAAAGAAATTCTTTTTATAAAAAGCATGTGCAATTCGATGGGCCCAAACTGCATGTAATCCAGAGTAAGTCAAAATGACTTCGAAATAACTTCGTGCCGCTGGATCCTGTTCAAAAACGACTTCAATATCTTCCCGAAGCCTCTTAAACATCGATGTCCCCTCCCCTTTATGGGCTGCTTTTTCGAGTGAACTAACTCCCTTAACTCCCCACTTATCCTCTAAATCTTTATACAAGGAGATCAAACTTATACTTATACCGACTTTTACGGTATAAAAAAAGACGCCTCTGTCATATTGACAGAGACGCCTTTTAAGCGCGGTTCCACTCTGTTTAGGCTAATAAAAAAGCCTCAAACTCATCCATGATAACGGTGTACACCGCTTCTGCTTACTTTACGCCCTAAGACATTTCACGAAACAATTCGTTGTTCAGCAGAAGACTCGAAGGGGCATTTCAAAAATCCGCTTATAAACCACTTCCAGCCTAAAGGTGGTTCTCTCTGTAAAAAGCCTGATTTTCTACTTCTCCTTCTCGTCGCTTTTCCTTATTAGATTTTAAGTATACTTATTATATTTCTAAACCTAGAAAATGTTAACCAATTACTTTTTGAAGGCGATTTAAAACTTTTTCTTTCCCAAGAAGTGCAATCGCATTAGGAAGCTCTGGACCATGTGTTTGACCAGTAGTAGCAACACGGATTGGCATAAATAAGTTTTTACCTTTATGCCCTGTTTCCTTTTGAACTGCTTTAATAGCTGCCTTAATCGCTGCAGGCTCCATCGCTTCTAGAGCTTCTATTTGACCAGCAAATGCACGAAGTACTTCAGGTACCTGTTCACCATTTAATACTTCTTGTCCTTCTTCTTCATAATCAACATGATCTTTAAAGAACATTTCAGAAAGCTCTACGATTTCAGCTCCGAAACTCATTTGGTCATGATATAAAGCAATTACATCACGAATCCAAGCTTGTTCTTGTTCACTTAAAGTTTCGCCCACACGTCCAGCTTTCACTAAATGCGGTAAACTTAACTCTACAACCGTATCTAAATCTTGCTTTTTCATATACTGGTTGTTCATCCATTTTAATTTTTGAGAATCAAATAATGCAGGTGATTTTGATAAACGAGCTGCATCGAACATTTTGATGAACTCATCTTTAGAGAAGATCTCTTCTTCTCCTACCGGCGACCAACCTAGTAGTGCAATAAAGTTAAAGATTGCTTCTGGAAGATATCCTAGCTCTTTATATTGCTCAATAAATTGAATAATAGATTCATCACGTTTACTTAACTTTTTACGGCTTTCGTTAACAATTAGGGTCATATGACCGAATTGTGGGATGTCCCAACCGAAAGCTTCATAAATCATCATTTGTTTTGGCGTATTTGAAATATGATCATCGCCACGAAGCACATGTGTAATCTCCATTAAGTGATCATCTACTGCTACCGCAAAGTTATAAGTTGGAATTCCATCTTTTTTCACGATAACAAAATCACCGAAATCATTTGAATGGAATGCAACTTCATCTTTTACGATGTCTTTGAATGTGTAATCACGATCAGCTGGTACACGGAAACGAATACTTGGAATACGTCCCTCAGCTTCAAATTCTTTCATTTGTTCTTCAGTTAAATCACGATGGTTACCTGCATAACGAGGTGTTTCACCACGAGAAATTTGTCCTTCACGCTCTGCTTCCAGCTCTTCTTCTGTCATATAACATTTGTAAGCTAAACCACGCTCTAATAAATCTAGATATAATTTTTTATAAATATCTAAACGCTCTGTTTGACGATATGGTCCGAATTCACCACCAACATCAACACCTTCATCCCAGTCCATACCGAGCCATTTCAAGTATTTTAATTGGCTTTCTTCTCCACCTGCAACATTACGTTTTACATCAGTATCTTCAATACGAATAATAAACTTACCATCTTGATGACGAGCAAATAAATAATTAAATAATGCCGTACGCGCATTTCCGATATGTAAGTGTCCTGTTGGACTTGGCGCATAGCGCACTCTCACTTGCTTTTCCATAATTGGTACACCTTCCATTCTTAATGTCAACACATTCTATAATTGTACAACAAAAAAATGTGATTATCCATCTTACGAATTAAAAACCATTATTTTTTCTGTAATAATACCACTGCTTGAGAAGCAATTCCTTCTTCTCTACCTGTAAATCCTAATTTTTCTGTTGTTGTTGCCTTTACATTAATGTTATCTATAGACGTTTCTAACAGTTCACTAATACGTTTACGCATACTTTCAATATGCGGTGCCATTTTTGGCTTTTGAGCAATAATTGTACAATCTAGGTTTCCTAGCTCGTAACCTTGTTCGCGTACAAATTCCCAAACCTTTTGTAGTAATATAGCTGAATCTGCATCTTTAAAGGCAGGATCAGTATCAGGAAAATGCTTTCCAATATCTCCTGCTGCAATTGCTCCTAGACATGCGTCAGCAATCGTATGTAACAATACATCCGCATCTGAGTGACCGATTAATCCCTTCTCATGAGGAATTGTAATTCCGCCGATAATTAACGGTCTACCTTCCGCAAATTCATGTACATCAAAACCTTGTCCAATTCGAAACATTCTTTACATCCTCCTTGAGCTAAACCACTGAGCTTTATGACTCTATATTATATCGATATCCTTACAAAGAAAAGCCCGGCTATTGCCGAGCTTTCCTTTGTTATACACCATCACGGCTATTTTTTCTGAACATGAAGGAAACTTTCAGCAATTAGTAAATCCTCTGGAGTCGTCACTTTAATATTATAGTAACTCCCCTCTACTACACCTACTTGCTTACCAATGCGTTCTACGAGACTTGCATCATCTGTACCAAGAAAACAGCTCTGTTTTGCACTTCTATGAGCTTCTAACAAAAGCGAAACAGAGAACCCTTGCGGTGTTTGTACAGCCTTAAGCTGAGATCGTTCTACCGTTTCGACAACAACACCTTGCTCTACTTTCTTCACTGTATCCTTTACTGGCACTGCACAAATGGAAGCCCCATATTTTTCTGCTGCTGTTAATACATCTTGAATCACTTTATTCGTTACGAATGGGCGCGCTCCGTCATGCACAAGAACGTATTCCACATCACTTGCATGCTGAATCGCGTTATATACACTATCTTGTCTTTCAGCCCCACCTTGAATAAATTGCACCTGTTTTTCAATCGGATACTTCTGCATTAATTCTTCAAAATACGGGCGTTCCTCTTCGTTAATTGCCATAACAATACTTTTGCACGCCTTATCTCTTTCAAAAGCACGTAATGTATGCACGATAATCGGTACTTCATTTATAAGTAAGAACAACTTATTTTTGCCAGCACCCATCCGCTTTCCTTGACCGGCTGCCGGAATAATTAATGTATACATATTAATAATCCTCTACCTATAATGCTTTTTCTAATAATTTACGTTTTGCGAAAATCATACGACCAGCCGATGTTTGTAATACGCTAGTAACTAGTACATTAAGTTGCGAACCTACATACTCTCTACCATCTTCTACTACAATCATCGTACCATCATCTAAGTACGCAACACCTTGGTTTTGCTCTTTACCATCTTTCACAACATAAACACTTAATTCTTCGCCAGGGAGTACAACTGGTTTAATTGCATTAGCTAAATCATTAATGTTTAACACCGTTACTCCTTGTAATTCAGAAACTTTGTTTAAGTTAAAATCATTTGTTACTACAGTTCCACCGGTGATTTTAGCTAACTTTACAAGTTTGCTATCCACTTCTTGGATATCCTCGAAATCGCCTTCATAAATTTCTACCGGAATCGGCATCTCTTTTTGAATACGATTTAAAATGTCTAGTCCTCTGCGACCACGATTACGCTTTAAAGCATCGGAGGAGTCGGCAATATGCTGAAGCTCTTCTAATACGAATTGTGGAATTACAATTGTTCCTTCTAAAAACTTCGTTTGGCAAATATCTGCAATACGTCCATCAATAATTACACTCGTATCGAGAATTTTCCAATGAGCCGTAGATTTTTCTACCTCTATCTCTTCGTTCTCACTATTGTTTTTCTTCTTACCTCCGCGTTGGGGTAATGTAAATAATCCTAGCAATTCATTCCTCTTTTTAAATCCTACTTGGAATCCTAAATATCCAAGTAAAAGAGTAAAGAACACTTGCAATACTGTGCTAATAACCGGAATTGTAAATTCACGAATTGGTATTAAAATTAAATATGCAACAATGAGACCAGAGATTAACCCTAATGTACCAAATAAAACATCTGCTACAGGCGCCTTTACAAGAGCCTCTTCAATATGCTTAATAAGTTGAACAATATAATCTACAAGCCAAAATGTTGTTAAAAATAAAATAATTGCACCAATAATTGCACGAACATACGATCCTTCCAATAAAGGAACAGCACCGATGTCTAATACATTAATAACTTTTGGGATTAAGTAAATCCCTAACGCTCCCCCAATTACTAGAAAGAAGAGCTGTACGATCCGTTTTAACATCCAACCACCTCCTACTCATTATTAACCATTGTTTCGCTAATCAAAACGCCGAATGCAAAAGCGGACGTGTTTTTTTATAAATAGTTTTATTTACCAATATATCATATCATATACCAAAAATGTTCTAGTGTCGTTATATTATGGAATCAATGTAATATTCTTAATTGTGTCTACTCATATAGAGATGCTCTTGAATTCTTTTTAAGCCTTCTCGTATTTTCTTCGCCCTTACTTCTCCAATTCCTTCCACATCATCCAATTCATGAATAGTCGCGCGACAAACACCTTGCAACGTTTTGAATCGATTAATTAAATTTTCAATGATAAGTGGCGGAACACGAGAGATTTTGCTTGTGATTCGATATCCCCTTGGCGTCACACTTTCTTCTAAACTCGTTTGCCCTGGGTAGCCAAGTAATTTAACTAAATCACTATCCTCTAAAAGTTGTGTATTTGCAAGGTCCTGCAACTTTTTCAAAATTTGATGATGGTCTTGTGTTTTTTCTTGGTGATAATCTTTGATTAATAATGCTGCCTCTGCCTCTAAATCAGCTAGTAGTTCTGTAAGTTGTAAACGGATTAACCTACCTTCTGTTCCTAGCTCATGAATATAGCTCAATATTTCATTTTTAATACGCAGTACCATTTCAACACTATGTAAAACGTGAACGACCTCGGACATTGTAACGACCTCTTCAAATTCTAGAATGCCCAAATTCGTAATACCATCATTCCATACAGCCTTATATTTTTCTAACGTTTGAATAGCTTGATTTGCCTTTGTTAAAATAACCCCTATATCTTTTAGTGTATAACGTAAGTTCCCTTGATATAGCGTAATTACGTTACGTCTTTGTGAAATAGCTACAACAAGGCTACCAGTCTGCTTCGCTACACGTTCTGCTGTTCGGTGACGCATGCCTGTTTCAATAGAATCAATAGATGCCTCTGGAACTAACTGTGCATTTGCTATTAAAATTTTACTTCCCGTTTCATTTAAAATAAGTGCCCCGTCCATTTTTGCTAATTCATATAAACTAGCAGGAGAGAATGCACAATTAATGTGAAAACCGCCATCAACAATACTTTTAATCTGCTCATTATATCCAAGAACAATTAGTCCCCCTGTTTGTGCGCGAAGTACATTATCTATCCCTTCGCGCAGTGGTGTCCCTGGGGCCACGAGCTGTAAAATATTAATCATACTTTTGACACGTTGCTTATTTTCTTCCATAGCCTAGCCTCCTAATGTCAAACGAAGCGCTTCTCCTAAATTAGAAACACCTACAACCTCAATCCCATCTGGAATGGTCCATCCTCCTAAGTTTTTTCTAGGAATAATAACACGTTGAAATCCTAATTTAGCCGCTTCTTGTACACGTTGTTCGATTCTTGATACTCTTCTTATTTCTCCAGTTAATCCTACTTCTCCTATTACTGCATCGGTTGGTGCCGTAGATTTATCCCTAAAACTTGAGGCTATACTTAAAGCCACTGCTAAATCAATTGCCGGTTCATCTAATTTCAAACCACCAGCTACTTTTAAATATGCATCTTGATTTTGCAATAGTAAGCCTGTTCTTTTTTCTAATACTGCCATAATAAGCGAAACACGGTTATGATCAATTCCCGTCGCCATTCTTCGAGGATTTCCAAAACTAGTAGGGGAGATTAAAGCTTGTATTTCTACTAAAACCGGTCTTGTTCCTTCCATTGAAGCAACTACTGTTGACCCTGCAACACCAACCGGCCTTTCCTCAAGGAAGATTTCAGAAGGATTTAAAACTTCCGCAAGACCAAGCTCTTTCATTTCAAAGATACCCATTTCATTCGTGGAACCAAAACGGTTCTTCACAGCTCGTAAAATACGATACGTATGGTGTCGATCTCCCTCAAAGTAGAGAACTGCATCGACCATATGTTCTAACATACGAGGTCCTGCAATTGCTCCTTCTTTTGTCACATGCCCGACGATGAAAATAGGGATTCCTTTTGTTTTTGCAAGTTTCATTAATTCCGCTGTACATTCACGTACTTGTGCCACACTTCCTGGTGCTGACGTCACTTCAGGTAAATGTATCGTTTGAATAGAATCAATAACAACAAAAGCTGGATTCATTTCTTCAATATGTGCTGCAATACGCTGCAAGTCTGTCTCTGCTACAACAAATAGATTGCTACCCTTTACATGCAAACGATCTGCACGAAGTTTAATCTGCTTTGCCGACTCCTCACCCGATATGTATAATACATCATATGAAGAATCTGCTAATTGCGATGAAATCTGTAATAGTAATGTTGATTTTCCAATCCCAGGGTCTCCACCAATAAGTACTAAGGACCCATCTACAATTCCGCCACCAAGCACACGGTTAAACTCTTGAAATTCCGTTTCAATACGTGCCTCAGACTTTGTTTCTACTTCAGTAAGACGTCTTGGTTTTGTTACTTCCGTTTGAATTGCATTCGCGTAATTAAGGCGCCTTGATGATACAACTGGTTCCATCTCTTCAACAAGTGTATTCCATTGACCACATCCGGGACATTTACCCATATATTTCGGTGACTGATAACCACATTCTTGACATATAAATTTCGTTTTCTTTTTAGCCATACCTTTTTATAGTTCACTTCACTTTCGTCTATAAACGTTTATCCTTCTCGTACAAGAAAGAGGGCTATCGCGTAGCCCTCTTTGTTTGTCTATACTTATTTTACCTTTTCCGCACTATGAATGACAAATGATTCTCCTTCTACATCAAAGATAACTTTTTGTCCTTTCTCAATAGCACCTTTTAAAAGTTCTTCAGATAGTCTATCTTCTACATGCTTCTGAATTGCCCTACGAAGCGGACGAGCACCGTACTCACGATCAAATCCTTTATCAGCAATAGCAGAAATTGCCCCTTCTGTTAATTGCAATTCGATTTCTTGTTCTTTTAAGCGATTCACTAACTGATTTACCATAAGAGTTACTATTTCTTGAATATGTTTTTTCTCAAGCATATGGAATACGATAATTTCATCAATACGGTTTAAGAATTCTGGACGAAATGCTTTTTTCAGTTCATCCATTACTTTACCTTTCATATCCGAATAATCGCGGCTCTCATCTTGTACGTTAAATCCAAGATACTTATTACGTTTTAATGCATCTGCCCCAACGTTAGATGTCATAATAACAATTGTATTACGGAAATCTACTGTACGTCCTTTAGAATCGGTTAAACGACCATCTTCTAATACTTGTAGTAAAATATTAAACACATCCGGATGAGCTTTCTCTACCTCATCTAATAAGACAACTGAATATGGCTTGCGACGAACTTTCTCTGTTAATTGTCCACCTTCTTCATATCCAACATATCCTGGAGGAGAACCAACTAAACGGGAAGTAGAATGCTTCTCCATGTACTCTGACATATCGATGCGAATCATTGCATCTTCGTCACCGAACATAGATTCTGCTAGTGCTCTTGCAAGTTCTGTTTTACCTACACCTGTTGGCCCTAAGAAAATAAATGAACCAATTGGGCGCTTCGGATCTTTTAATCCTGCTCTCGCACGACGAACAGCTTTTGCTACAGCTACTACCGCTTCATCTTGACCAATTAAACGATCATGAAGAATGGATTCTAAGTTTAATAATTTATCAGTCTCTGTTTGTGCAAGTTTAGAAACTGGGATACGCGTCCATGTAGAAACGACATTTGCAATATCTTCTACCGTAACCTCTGAATTTTCTTTTCCTTGTTGCTCTTTCCATTGACGTTTTGTATCTTCTAACTTCTCTCGTAAGCGTTGTTCCATATCACGTAAAGAAGCAGCCTTTTCAAATTCTTGACTTTGTACAGCCGCATCTTTTTCTTTTCGAATCTCCTCAAGCTTCACTTCAAGCTCTTTTAAGTTTGGTGGTGTTGTATAAGAACGTAAGCGAACTTTTGAAGCAGCTTCATCAATTAAATCAATTGCTTTATCTGGTAAAAAGCGATCTGTAATATAACGATCTGAAAGTTTTACAGCTGCATCAATAGCGTCATCTGTAATAGATACACGGTGATGCGCCTCATAACGGTCACGTAAACCTTTCAAGATTTGAATCGATTCTTCTAAACTTGGCTCATCAACATGAATTGGTTGAAAACGTCTTTCTAAAGCCGCGTCTTTTTCAATATATTTGCGATACTCATCTAAAGTTGTCGCCCCAATACATTGTAACTCTCCTCGTGCTAAAGATGGTTTTAAAATATTCGATGCATCGATTGCACCTTCTGCTCCACCTGCACCAATTAATGTATGAAGCTCATCAATAAATAGAATAATATTGCCTGCTTGGCGAATTTCATCCATCACTTTCTTTAAACGGTCTTCAAATTCACCGCGATATTTCGTTCCAGCTACTACTGTACCCATGTCTAGTGTCATAACACGCTTATCTCTTAAAGTTTCAGGAACTTCATTATTTACAATTTGCTGTGCTAATCCTTCTGCAATTGCCGTTTTACCTACACCAGGCTCACCGATTAATACTGGGTTGTTTTTCGTTCTACGGCTTAACACCTCAATTACACGTTGAATTTCTTTACCACGTCCAATAACAGGATCTAAGCGATTTTCACGTGCAACAACTGTTAAGTCCCTTGCTAAACTGTCAAGTGTCGGTGTATTTGCATTTGTTGCTGAACCACCTTGATGACCTGAACTAGCTTCATTACTTCCAAGAAGTTGTAACACTTGTTGTCTCGCTTTATTTAAACTTACACCTAAATTATTTAAAACACGTGCCGCTACACCTTCACCTTCACGGATTAAACCGAGTAAAATGTGTTCTGTTCCAACGTAAGAATGGCCTAGCTTACGCGCTTCATCCATAGATAATTCAATAACCTTTTTAGCACGAGGTGTATAATGTACAGTTTGAGAAGCTTCTGTTCCACGCCCAATTAACGCTTCTACTTCTTTTTGAACTTTCTCTGGACTTAATCCAAGAGCAATTAACGCTTTTGCTGCAATTCCTTCACCTTCGCGTACAAGCCCAAGTAAAATATGTTCTGTTCCAATATTATTATGCCCAATACGAATTGCTTCCTCTTGAGATAAAGCTAATACTTTCTGTGCTCTTTCTGTAAATCTTCCAAACATCATAGAAATCGCCTCCTACTTGCGCTTAGTTTTTTTCAATACGTAATCGCTCACGGATTAAGGTTGATCTTCGATAATCTCTTTCTTCTGGCCCTAAAGGTCCTCCTGCGTATTGTTGTAAAATGCCCGGTTGAGTAAGAACCATTAACTCCGTCAAAATATTTCTCGATATACCTTTTATATATCCTAGATCAATACCAAGTCGTACATCTGATAAGCAATTAGCAGCTTCTGCAGATTGAATTAAACGACTGTTTGCTAGTATGCCGTAAGAACGATAAACCTTATCTTCAAGTTCAATACTTGAATTTTGTACAATTAATTCTCTAGCCATTTTTTCTTGCTGTATAATTTGTTGAATGACACCTTTTAAATCTGCAATAATATCTTCTTCAGACTTTCCTAGCGTCATTTGATTTGACACTTGAAATATATTACCTAACGCTTCGCTACCTTCACCGTATATTCCTCTTACTACTAACCCTAATTTTTGAATTACTTGTATAATACGGCTAATTCTTTTTGTTAAAACCAGTCCCGGTAAATGAATCATCACAGAAGCTCTTAACCCTGTGCCAACATTAGTAGGACAGCTTGTAATATATCCAAGTGATTCATCAAAAGCGTATTCAACTTCTTTCTCAATCCAATTATCTATTTGATTGGCGCTTTGAAGCGCCTCTGATAACTGTAATCCTGAAAATAGGCACTGAATCCGAATATGGTCTTCTTCATTAAGCATAACACTAATATGTTCACTTTCTGATAGTAGACATGCCCCATATTCTGTCCCTGCAAGATTTGGACTAATTAAATGCTTTTCGACTAAAACTCTCCTTTGAAGAGGGGTTAATTCATTCATCTTTAATAGTCCAAACTCCCCAAAGGACCCTACTGCTTTATTTATAAATTTTTTTTTAAATAATTCATGAATCTGTTTAGCTTCTTCTTCGTTTTGCATAGTAGAAAATTGATATTGTTTAAAATTACGAGCCAAACGAATTCGACTACTTAAAACAATATCAGAATCAGGGCCATCCCCCTTCATCCATGGACTAATCGCTTCATTCATAATTTTGTCCAGTGACATAGAACTATTCCCCCTCTCTATGCTCACTAAGATGTATTTCAAGACCTCGAATCTTATCTCTTACCTCTGCAGCTTTCTCAAATTCCTCTTTCTGTACGCATTGTTTCAGAATGAGTTTTAGTTCATCTAATTCTTTCTTTAAGTGGATATTTCCTTCTATACGTTCCGGAATTTTTCCACAATGATCTGTATGCCCACCATGAAGACGTTTTAATAGTGGCTTTAAATACTCCTTAAATGTATCGTAGCAAGAAGAACAGCCAAAACGTCCCACTTTTGTAAATTGTTCATATGTCATCTTACAATCTGGGCATCTTACTATATTTGCATTTGAAAATCCATTTTTTCCTTCTTCAAACATTGTTGATTCACCGTGTAATAAACCAGCAAATAAATCATGAAATGAAAAGTTAGACTGCGATGATTGAAAGAAAGACGTATAGCCACTTTGCTCTGCACATTGCTCACAAAGATGAACTTCCGCCTTCTTCTCGTTAATTACTTTTGTATAATGTAAAGTCGCTGGTCTTATATTACAGTTTTGACAAGTCATCACTATCCCCACCTTTACAACAGGAACGCTCTATCTCATGATACTTTTCATACATTACTAGATTGTTCGCTTTCCTGAATCCGTTTAAATAAAAGTGCATGTTCTTTTTCAAAACTTCTACAACATTTAACTGCTTTATCTTAGTCATCATTCTTTTACAAAAGCTATATTTATTTATATTTCAGTGTTCTTAACATTGCGCATAATATTCGAGCCCTAAGTTCATCTCGAGAAGGAACATCCATTGATAATACAGAACGATCTATTACGCTTAACATCAGTTTCGCTTCACGATTTGTTATGATTCCCTCTTCTATTAAACGTATAATCATGCTTTCTGCATTCCCTTGCGCAACACTATGATCAATCATATGAAGCATTTGATCAATAATGTCTATATCGTCATGCAGTTTGACTTTTATAATGCGAATGTAACCTCCTCCACCACGTTTACTTTCTACTACAAATCCTCTTTCTAACGTAAAACGGGTATTGATTACATAATTGATTTGAGATGGTACGCACTCGAACCGATCCGCAATCTCATTTCTCTTAATTTCAATCACATTATTATTGCTTAAGTCAATAACTTGCTTTAGATATTGCTCAATGATATCAGATATATTTCTCATTTATCCGCCACCTTTATTGACTTTGACTATCTTTGACTTTAATTATATACGTATTAATAAAATTTGCAACTCTTTTGCTTATTCACTATCCTAGCCACATTCTCCTGTATTTAATCAAAATATTAATACTTTAAACACATTTTTTTATTACTATGGATTATAAAATAAAACACGAAAAAACACGAGTCATTTGACTCGTGTTTTAGTTGCTTGGCGACGTCCTACTCTCACAGGGACAAGGTCCCAACTACCATCGGCGCTAGAGAGCTTAACTTCCGTGTTC
>NZ_JAEHCH010000032.1:0-57412 GCF_016483245.1 Bacillus cereus group sp. N31
TCTCATTAACATAAGAAAATAGTAACGTGCTTTTAACTTCAAAAATAGTCTAAATCCTTAAGTTGATGGATGTGTGGCGGTACCCCATCACCATCAAGCTAAGAAAAGCAAATACCCGAAAATGAGAAAATTGACGTCTCCAGATTAAAACGTACAATTTTCTCGTTTTGGGGGTATTTTAAAATTTCAACTTGATGATGGGGTATGCCCTACTAAACATAAAGTTCGATTCTCTTTTTATCACTTTTTTTAAAAGTACTCGCTGCAATTGTTTTTCCTATTTTTAATTTTTACTAAACAAAGATAACATTATAGCTTTAACTCTTTAAACACTTTGTTACCTGTATACTAATTTTAGTAAGATATTCCTCCTTATTATTAGTTCTTAATGGATTGTAGAAGTAATCTTCATAGGCATTTCCTTCAATAACATAGCCCTCTGATTTGATAAATTCCGTGATATTGTGGTATGCGGATTCAATATCTTTATAAGATCCTTGGTGATAATATATGACATAAATTCCTCCTGGTTTTGATTGACCTGTTTCTAAATCACTATAACAAAATAAGTGATCTACCTCCTCATATCTTTCTTGAATCAGGCTCTCTCTTGTTATCACAGATCCAATAGGAGCAGGAACAAACAAGCCTATTTGCTTGCTAAAATGTTTTACCCAATCGAAATCGGTCATGCTATTTTTCGAATTTACATCGCTTAAGAAAATAGATTTTTTCTGTGTCTTTTGGATATAAACCTTCCCAACTTCAACGTTTTTTCTTTCTTCTTCCATTGAAATAATACCCTTAAAGAAACGACGAATTTGAATTAATTTCTCAATTTCTTCTTCCACCAGAACTGTCTGCTGTTTTGCCATTTCAACAAGTTTGTAAGTGTTGGGAGAATTAAGATATTCTTTTAGTTCCTCAATCGAAACTCCCACTTTCCGAAGAGATTGGAGTGTTGAGAATGTATTAATTTGATCGTAGGTATAATATCGATAACCATTGGGAAGTTTACCGGCAGGTTTAAAAAGATTGATTCTATCATAATAAAACAAGGTGTCTTTTTTCACCCCAAAATAACTAGCAAATTCTCCTGTACTTAAGGTTTTAAGGTTTTTTCTCTCCAAGTTAAAAACTCCTCTTGACTATAGACTAACTCCACACTTCATACTAGCATAAGCAAACGCATGTTAATACAGGAGGTTTTTATTATGGATTATTTTCACCCCCTCGTCTGGCAGCTGCTCGGTGGTACGACCTTCGCCCGCACAGCTAGCTTTATGACGATACCATTTTTAGCACTTTATTTACAAAATGATTTACATGCCTCACCAATTATGATTGGTTTAGCAGTCGGTATTTCACAATTGACTGCGACATTTGGTGGCTTCTTCGGTGGTTTCTTTACTGACCGGTTTGGCCGAAAAAAAATTATCATCATATCGATGTTCTGTTGGAGTATAGTCTTTTATGGCTTTGCATTCGCAAACTCTGTTTGGATATTCGTTCTATGCAATGCTCTCAACGGTATCTGTCGTGCATTTTTTGAACCAGCTTCACAAGCTTTGATGATTGACTATACTGACGAAGATAGGCGTCGTCGCCTATTTTCAATTCGATATACTGCCATCAATTTATCAGCTGTGATCGGCCTTTTGCTCGGTATTGTCATTTCAAAAGCATCATCAATAAGTTTTCCATTCCTTATTACTGCAACGATGTACTTATTGTATGCGATTTTCTTAGTCATCACTTTACGACGTATAGAGGAGCAGAATACGGTCAATGTTACGCAAGATATTGGCGACTTGATGCGTGTTCTTTTACAAGATAGCACACTTATGTTGCTCATTATTGCGAGTGTTATTTGCAATTTCGTATATATGCAAACAGAGGCAACAATGCCACAATTGCTTAATTTAACTATGGCAGACGGAGTAGC
Source organism: Bacillus cereus group sp. N31 (assembly GCF_016483245.1). Lineage (NCBI taxonomy): Bacteria > Bacillati > Bacillota > Bacilli > Caryophanales > Bacillaceae > Bacillus > Bacillus cereus group sp. N31. The sequence continues at coordinate 1,946 of NZ_JAEHCH010000032.1, forward strand.
ATTATATTCAGTTCTAATTGTGATTAATGCTGCAACAATCGTAATTCTTCAATTGCCACTCGGCATTTTAAGCGAAAAAGTAGCAATCAAAACAAGTCTTATTTTCGGGGGCGGACTATTAGCACTTGGTATGTTAATCTTCCACTTCGCTGATAATTGGACACTTTTTATTGTCGGTATGGTTGTGTTCTCACTTGGTGAAATTTTTGTTTTCCCAATGACGAGTGCTATAGTCGAAATGATTGCACCCGCGCATCAAAAAGCAACATATCTTGGTTTTATGCAATTTCAAAACTTAGGTGGCTTCTTAGGCCCAGTGCTTGGTGGCTGGTTGATTATCCATTTTGCACCACAATTGTATTTGGTGATGGTTAGCCTATGCTTAGTAGTTATTATTTGCTACATAGCAGCTTTACGTGGCAAATCATTTCGAATGTCTTAATACAAATAAAAACTGTGACTACATGAGGTACGGTCACATTACCATAAAGCTAAGGTTTCACACTATTCATTAAGCAAAAAAGACGTTATTCTTACTGTAGAATTATAGGAAAGGATGGCGTTTTTTGTATGTCTAATTCTGTATCTGACGACTTACAATTATTTGCACAGGAGATAAAGAGTCTTTTATCCCCAAATACCTTACAGAATCTAGCTAGAGATGTTGGATTTGTACAGCGAACAAGTAAGTATCAAGCACAAGAGTTAGTAGCTTTATGCGTATGGCTAAGCCAAAGTGTAGCAAAAACTTCCTTAACCCAGTTATGTAGTTGTTTAGAAGTATCAACAGAAGTACTCATCAGTCCTGAAGGACTAAATCAAAGATTTAACGCCGCAGCCGTCCAGTTTCTACAACAAGTTTTAGCCAAACTTCTAAACCAAAAGTTATCTTCAGCTAAGCTAATTTCTTCTCCATATACTTCTATTTTCAAGCGTATTCGTATCTTAGATTCAACTGCATTTCAACTCCCGGATGTATTTTCATCGGTTTATCCAGGTGCAGGAGGATGCAGCCATACAGCTGGGATAAAAATTCAGCTTGAGTATGATTTGTTAAGCGGACAGTTCCTACATATTCATACAGGTCCAGGTAAACAACATGATCGCACTTACGGCTCTCTGTGTGCCCCAACTGTGGCAGCGAATGATTTATGTATCCGAGATTTAGGTTATTTTCATTTAAAAGACCTTCAATATATACAAGATCAAGAGGCCTACTATATTTCTCGTATCAAGTCGAATACACGTATTTATCAAAAAAATCCTAACCCTGATTATTTTCAAGATGGAAGAATTAAGAAAGGTACAGAGTATATACAGTTAGATATGGAGACGGTAATGAACTCCCTTCAGCCAGGACAAACATGGGAAATAGCTAATGCTTATGTAGGAATGATTGATAAAGTGTCAGCTCGTGTAATTGTCCATCGATTAACAAAACAACAGCAACAAAAACGATTACAAGATCAAGCTGTAAGAGAAAAAAAGAAAGGAATGAAGTATTCTCCTCGTAGTAAACGACTCAGTGGTATCAATGTATATATGACAAACACTTCTACAGATATTGTCCCGATGGGACAGGTACATGACTGGTATTCTTTGCGTTGGCAAATCGAAATTTTATTTAAAACGTGGAAGTCATTCTTTCAAATCCATCATTGTAAAAAGATAAAATCAGAACGATTGGAGTGCCATTTATATGGCCAATTGATTGCCATTCTACTCTGTTCTTCTATCATGTTTCAAATGCGCCAATTGCTCCTCATGAAGAAAAAACGAGAGCTTAGTGAGTATAAAGCCATATATATGATTAAAGACTATTTTCTTCTTCTATTCCAAACTATACAAAAAAACACCCAAGAGCTATCAAAGGTGTTACTCCGCCTGTTCAATCTCCTACAGCAAAACGGGCGGAAATCTCATCGATATGAGAAAAAAACGGTCTTTGATATATTAGGTGTCGTTTACAATTGTACCATGTCTGATAATCAAGCCGCTTAATTCAAAAAAGTGAAACCCGTTAGGGTTTATTTCGTATGCAAATCTTTCAATCACCTACACTTGCCCTTTAGAAAAAGAAACAATCTCGCCTAAAATTGACTTTGCATAAGCTTAGCTTGATAGCGATGGGGTGCTACCCCTATAATAACTTTTTTCTTAAGAATATATTAAGAAATTTGGTCAGTATTTATTAAGAAATGCTATTTATAATTCAAAATGTCTCTTAAAGAACAAATAAAATTATATGCAAACGATATAATTTTATTATTTTTAGAATTTACATTTTCACCTCAAACATGTGAAATCAAAAAATAATAAAAAAATGGAGGAATATTGATTAATGAAAAAGATGGTGTTTTTTTGTAGTATTTTATTAATAATAGGAGCAGGATATTGTTTCTATCAGGCGTTGCCAAATATATTAATTGTATCTGGGGATCAACAACAAGTTGAAAAAGTAACGGAAGAATACAAATCCAAATTAGTTTCTTCTACACATTATAAAGAAAAAATTTTATGTCAAGGTAATGAAAAGCGATTATGTAATAACTCTACAAATTTAAGAGTATTGAATAAAACTACGGCAGAGAAATTAATAAAAGAAGAGATGTTACAAAAATTAACAGGTCCACGTGTTACAGAATCAATTCATTCTTTACCAACAGTAACAAAAGAAAAAGGTCTAGTGTATGGGCAAGATATTTCTGATGAGGCTATTAAAATTGGAAATCATGTAATTCCAGTAACAAAAGTAGAAGGTGAATTAGGCATTGGTGTAGGACAAGGACAAAAAATACAGTCTAAATTAATAATTGTTGATGATTCTATTTATAAAGATCTATTATTGCAAGAAAATACTTTTAGTGTATTGCGTTTTGATATTAAAAATATTTTGATGGGTAATATTCCTGATATAGGAGCTGTAGAAAAAACATATCCAGAGGTAGAGACAATCAGAGTAAAAGCTAATAAAAAGATTAACTATTAGGGGGGGAATATAAAGTTTTCAGCTCTTTCCAACACCACGCTGTTTACATCCAATAAAAAAGAAAATTGAAGGATTTCAATCTTCTTAAAAATAAAAGAACAGATGACAGATTACTATTCTAAGTCTTAATCAATTATAAGTAATTGTATATCAATATTTAATTTGTTTAAAATTTTCTCGATCTTTTTGTTTTATTTTTAAATTGTAATATAAATAATTCTTTTTAATATTATATATTTGTTTTTTCCTGTTGCAGAATCCTTATTATAAGGATTCCTTTTTTGTATCTAAAATTTACAAATAAAAAAAGATAAGATTGGAGAGGATGATCTTATCTTAAGCATAAGGGAAAAACAAGTGACACAAACCATCTTAATTTTTATGATATTATATTTTTTGTTAATTTTCGATATAAAATCCATATTTAACATCTATATCAATATCGAGAAATTTATTATAAAATTATCTATAAATGATTCAAAATCCAAAAGTTTACTTTCATTTCCCCATAAACATTAACTTTATACCGATCCCCCTGATATCCTCAAAAATAGAAACAAAGGTATACATTGGAAATACTAATAATAAAGAGGTTGTAATACCTGTAAACAAAAAACAAGCTAGAGTTAATCTAACTTGTTTGAATAAATTACATCAGCGTAAGCAGTACTCTCTTAGATACAAAAAAATAATTACAAATCCCTTATATGCTTTCTAATATCCGAAGCTACTTTAGTAGGGTCATTGATTTCAAAATAAACATATTTATATTTTTCATGTCCTTCTAATTCAATCATTACGAGTGGTACTCTATTTTCATAAGAAAGAAAATACCATTCATCAGCATATTTAAAACTACCTTCAAAAATGTTAAGTCCAGAAATTGAGGTTCCAGGCATACGGAGCATCCATTGTGGAGCATCAAAATGATCAACATATACATTCTTAATAGTATTATAAGGAATTTTTAATTTTAATTTTAAAGCAAAAAATCCTGTTACCCCACTTAACTTTAAAATTACACTTTCATTATCAAATAATACTTCTCTTCCCATGAACTCCCTCCTAACTTTGATTAATATATATTTTCTAAATTATACAATACCTACTTAATTACCATAACACCACTTATCAGTAGTCCATGTAATTAAAAGTAGTAAAGACACTAGCAAATAATAGACCTAATAAAAATTAGGTCTATTATTTTTATTTAATTCAAACTCTTCTTCATGTATTACTATACTTGTAATTCTCACTTTTTTTTAGTATGTGACTTAATTTAAGAATTCAAATTATAAATGGGGTGTACAGTGCGAAATTTCTACCCCTGAAAAAACGTTAATTTTCTTGTTTACAAACAAGAGGGCATAGGAGTAATATATTGTACATAAATTCATATCACTATTCGCTGAATCCATATGGAGCGGGGGAACCAAATTTTGTGCGATTGCACTCGGGGTGAATCCTTCTTAAATGAAGGTAGGGCTACTCTCAAGGCCCGAATCCGACAGCTAACCTCGTAAGCGTTTCGAGAGGGGATACTATGGTGACTTTTAAAAACACTGGGTGAACTTTGGTGTCTTTTTTTATACTCTTTTTCTGGAAAATAATTCAAAAAAGGATGAGGCACTTGAAAGAGACACCCATAAAAACGAAAAATCCACTTTTTTCTTTCCCTTCTAATTCCCAACCTTCTAAATTAAGAAGAGAATTAGGGATGAGACATTTAACAATGATTTCTATAGGCGGAAGCATTGGGACTGGGTTATTTATAGCAAGCGGGAATACGATTCATACAGCAGGACCTGGTGGATCAATTATAGCTTATTTGTTGATGGGGTGTATTGTTTACCTGTTGATGACTAGCTTGGGAGAGATGGCAGCGTATATGCCTACATCGGGTTCTTTTAGTACGTATGCTTCTAAATTTGTAGATCCTGCATTTGGTTTTGCAATTGGTTGGAATTACTGGTTTAGCTGGACTATTACTCTTGCAGTTGAAATTTCATCAGGAGCTATTCTTATGAAATATTGGTTTCCATACAGTCCATCTATTCTTTGGAGTGCGTTATTCATACTGTTTATGTTTGGAATTAATATTCTTTCAGTGAAACATTATGGAGAAATGGAGTTTTGGCTTTCACTTGTAAAAGTTATTACTATAGTCGTGTTTATTATGTTAGGAATAGCCACGATATTTGGAATTTTCAAAGGGGATCCTATTGGATTTCACAATCTAACAATTGGAGACGCACCGTTTCATGGAGGTTTTCTTTCTATTCTTAGTGTGTTTATGATTGCTGGATTTTCCTTTCAAGGTACAGAAATGGTCGGAATTGTAGCTGGAGAAAGTAAAGATCCTGAAAAGCATATTCCAAAAGCTGTGCGGCAAATCTTTTGGAGAATTCTTTTATTTTACATACTTACCATTTGCGTAATTGGAGTCATAGTTCCCTACACAGATCCGAATCTAGTTAACAATGACATTAGTAATATTACAATGAGTCCCTTCACACTAGTATTTGAAAAAATTGGCTTCGCATTTGCAGCTTCTATTATGAATGCAGTTATCTTGGTATCTGTTCTATCAGCTGGTAATTCTGGAATGTATGTTGCAACCCGAATGTTATGGATAATGGCAAAAGAAGGGAAAGCTCCAAATTTCTTGAAAAAAGTAAATAAACAAGGTGTTCCTATTAATGCTTTACTTATGACAACGACTGTGGCAATCGTAGCGTTTGCAGCTTCTTTATTTGGAGAAGGGCAAGCATTTATATGGCTTTTGAATGCTTCGGGACTTTGTGGATTTATTGCATGGTTAGGGATTGCTATAAGCCATTATCGTTTTCGTCAGGCTTTTTTACATCAACAAAAGAATTTAAATAAGCTCCCGTATCAAGCAAAGTGGTATCCTATCGGTCCTATTTTGGCATTTGTAATATGTACTATTATTATTTTAGGACAGAATTATTCAGTGTTTATAGGATCACATGTCGATTGGTATGAAGTACTTGCTACTTATATTGGATTACTGCTTTTTCTTGTATTTTGGTTCGGCTATAAAATTATAAAAAAAACAAAGGTGATTCCATTACAACAAGTCAATTTAGAGCATGATGATCATTAAGAATGGAAATTAAGGAGACAGAAATATGGAACTAGACATTCTACTCAGGTTACTTGTAGCAATACTTGTTGGAGCAATAATTGGATTAGAGCGTCAATGGCATAATTGCATTGCTGGATTACGTACAAATGTACTTGTTTCCGTTGGTGCTGCACTTTTTGTACTATTAAGTGTACTCACTCCAACTGATAATACCCCTACAAGAATAGCTTCTCAAATTGTAAGCGGGATTGGTTTTTTAGGTGCTGGAGTTATTATGAAAGATGGATTGACAGTTCGAGGACTGGATACAGCAGCAACCTTATGGTGTTCTGCTGCTGTAGGAACATTAGCAGGTAGTGGCTACTTACTTATAGCTATAACGGGAACCATTCTTATTGTCAGCATAAATAGTTTACTAAGACCTGTTTCAAAATGGGTTTCCGAAAAATCCGAAAAAGGTTTTAAATATTCCCAACAAGTTACCGCTCTCTCTTATAGAGTAAAACATAAACCGTCAGAGAAAAAAGATTGCTAAAGAGAAGCTAATTTTAAGAACGTTATCAATAATAATAAAAGAGACCTATTCTAGATGGCCAAATAGAGAAATAATTAGTGTGCAATTTATTCAATATTTGAACTGATGAAAAATAGTTTCTCCAAAGTAATAAAAGAATACGGAAGTACATTAAAAACAGCCCGGAGCTGTTTTGGTAGTCCAACCTTACAGTAGCTGTTTTATCTTTCTTCCAATATATAAAATAATTACTTAAGGCGTTTAGAAAGGTGGGAGCTTCATATCAAACAAATAGAATGTTTTACAGAACCATATTTTAAAACTGTTGGTGGACGAAAAAAGGCATATAGAGTGTTTGGTTACAAAGATGGGGAAAAAAATTTTTTTCCGATTACATTTAAAACATTGAAACAGGTAAGAACGTTTACCTACAAACATGCTCTCGAAAATCCTGGATGGTTAAATGCCAATGGTGATATTAGTGGAATATAATGTTAAAGTGGATAGAGATGAATATAAAAATGTCTGGCAAGATAATGTTATAGAAAATGTATATAAAAATTACACTGATTTTAATAATTGGTAGCAGTAATTCTTAAACTGCTATGATTCCAAATTAATTTTTTACAAAAAGCTATGAATAAATATAAAAGTATGAGGCAAGGAAATTCACTCATGTAGAGCAACAAGAAATCAAAACTGGAATTGATAAATAGATGACTTAAAATGTTTCAGAAATGAAACTAATTGAGTCATCTATTTTTTATTATGTAGGGAATGTTGTTGTTCGAAGTAACGAATATACGACTACAGATTGGTGACCCCATATCCATCAACTTAAGAATTTTATAACACCCTAGAATGAAAATTTTGTTTATTTTTTCGTTTTGGAGGTAGTTGCTTTTCTTAGCTTGCTGGCGATGGGGTACCGCCAGCATTTTTGAAAAACCCCACGCTAAGCAAAAAATATAATAAGCTGTCCATATGGACAGCTTATTTACATAATTATCGTTATCAAAAGTAAAATTTAACTCGAAAATAGCTAATTTTATCAATTGTTGAATGTCTGAAAAAAATCAAATCAATGATATTGTCGAGATCTTTTGGCAACTTCTTGCTGCGATGACTATCATAGTGACTTTTTCTCCAGCAACCACTATTAGTGGTTAATTACCATAAGGACTTATTTTTGAAATTTGCTATTTTTTAGAAAGTATGTTAATTTAAGAAAGACCTATTTTTGTTCAGTTTGAGATTAAGAATAAATTTTGTTTTTCGTCTAAGGTATTTGAGCAAGGGTAGTAACATATGTGTGGGTATCCACACTAGGAGGCAACAATTATGGAACAAGGTAAAGTAAAATGGTTTAATGCAGACAAAGGTTTTGGATTCATCGAGCGTGAAGGTGGAGAAGACGTATTCGTACATTTCTCAGCTATCCAAATCGACGGTTACAAATCTTTAGACGAAGGACAAAGTGTAACGTTTGAAGTAGAACAAGGACAACGTGGCCTACAAGCTACTAATGTTCAAAAAGCTTAATATTAGCTGATGAAAGACCCTCTTGTAGGGTCTTTTTTTGATTTTGTTACAATATTCTGAATGCAACTTTTTTAAGGGGATTTGGGGTGCTTAACTTTTAAAAAAAGAAGATGTTAGAAATCATAATTTTAGCATTGTGGGCTTTTTTTTAGTTATCTTGCAATTATATTAGGAATACCAAAAAACGGATTATATATAGTCGTAGAATTTCTAATCTTATTTGTTGGTGGACTTTTGATTGTGCATCTATTTCAAAATAAGAATGAAAATGGAAAATAATTTTGTTTGATTGTATATCTTATACAAGTCTAGTTAACATAACGTATCAGTCAAGCTACGCTTTACCGATACATACGAAAAAATAAACTGAAAAAGATGAATTTGCTTATATAAAGAATTACATTATAAAATAGTAAGAAGAATAGAAAGACAGGGAGAGGAAACCCATGTCCACAAAATTAGTAAATTTACGGATTGATTTCGCTTTTAAACAGTTATTCGGAACGAAGAGATTTTAACTGGATTTCTAAACGCGATTCTAGAAGAATCTTTAGATGTACCTATTGCATTTCTACAACTAGAAGATCCACCTCTTCATAAATCTTATGAAGATGATAAGTTATCCATATTAGACTTATTAGCAACGCTAGATAACGGAACACAAGTTAATATCGAAATTCAATTACGTAACACACATGATATGGTGAAGCGATCTTTATATTACTGGAGTAAACTCTATACATCCCAAATGCAAGAAGAGATGCCGTATCGTTCACTTCGAAAAACAATTACCATTAACTTATTAGATTTTATATTATTCCCCCGGGATGATTCATTTCACACCATAGGACAATTATGGAATCCCAAAAAGCAACAGATACTAAATGATGATATTGAAATTCATTTTGTAGAAATTCCAAAATTGGTCAGACAATGGCGTGAAGAAAAAGTAAATCCATGGGAAAATGCATTTGTTCGCTGGATGTTATTACTACCAGCACATGAAGATGAGCATTTAACTCAAACATTGGAGGAGATTGCAATGAATCAAGATCCAATTTTACAAAAGACCATGAATAAGTGGGAAAATATGAGCCATGACTCTTCTTTCCGAACAGCTTATGAAGCTCGTGAAAAGTTACTTCTAGATGAGCAAGCTAAGTTAGCACATGCTCGAGAAGAGGGCTTAGAGGAAGGTATTGAGAAAGGTAAAATTCAATTGATTCGTGGTATGCATAAGAATGGTATGCTATTAGAAGACATTTCAAAATTCATAGGTCTTAGTACAGAAGAGATGCGAAAACTACTACTATAATACGTACGATTACAAAGACTTTAATATAGTTTGTTTTACCTTTTTATAGTATCTAAAAAAGATCTTGTAGGGATTGCTACAAGTTCTTTTGGTTTTATTACTGCTTTATACCCTCGATAACTTAAGAGAGGGTTGAAGTTCTATGTGTACTTTATATCCCACAGGGTTCAGATAAAACGTTTATCAATGTTATTAAAGAGTTAGTAGGTGAATACTGTATATCTCACTACGTCTAGATAAAACCTAAAAATTCATAAAATTAAGCAAGTTGATCTCCGTGATTTAAAACCCATATAGCTCAGATGAAATCTCGAAATCTGTTGATGTGAGTGATGAAACGTTTGCCTTTAAATTTGGTTACATCCTAGCTAACTAAACCAGTACAACACTTTACCATATACCCAAACATATTTTTTATTTAAGAGATTGAAGAGCATGCGGCTGAACCCAAATGATTGTGAGAGTATCAAAATGTCCAAGTTTTATAGATTTCTTGTACTAGAACCACAAAAAGGTCCAATGCTAAGAGCATCGGACCCAAGGTTGCTTTTTCATCGGATATCTTCCAACTTCTTAATAATCATATTTGGTGTTGCCCACTCATCGCGATCGAAATCAGAAATAGATACTTCAATATTTAGACGTTCTTGGAATTCTACTAGTAAAGATACTGTACCAAAAGAATCAAGGATACCTTCTTCAAATAGTTGAACATCAGGATTTTCTTTTACAATATCATTTTCACATACTTCTTCTAAAATATCTAATACTTGATTTTTGAATTCTGTCATTAAAAAATCTCCTTTATATCCGAAATGTACTATTAGTAACTTCTTAGTTACAAGAATAGAAATTACTTATTAAAAATAATGATTTAGGTGACCAGAGAAAATTAGGAAACCGAAACATACGAAATGGAATGTAATCACAATTGCAAGGACATGCATGAACGTATTGTTGGGCCAAAATTTATGCTTCTTGTTTTTTCGTTCGAAAATATCAAATAAAATAAACAGAGCAATATGATATAGAGCATAAATAATATATTGAGCAATATCATGACCAGTAATGTGCCAAATTCCCATGACAAAAAAGTTTAAAAAGACGCCAATATATGAAATCATATAGCGATTTTTAATGAGCTTTTTCTTTGTTGCAAAAAAGACAAAGCGCATGTAAATAAAATCACGGAGCCAAAATGATAAGCTCATGTGCCAACGATTCCAGAAGTCTTTAATATTCCGACTGATAAACGGTTTATTAAAGTTTTCTGGTGTTTTAATACCCATCATATAACTGACACCAATTACGAATGAGCTATAACCTGCGAAGTCAAAGAATAGATATAAACTATAGCTATACATGTAAATCATATTTGACAAAATGGTGTTTTGATGAGCTAATGTTGCATCCATAATATTTTCTTTTATTAGGTAAGCAAGTATAAATTTATACAGAAAACCTTGAAAAATACGGTTAATACCCATGTATAGTAGATTTTGATATTCTTCAGCACTTGGTGGTTTTTGAATATCTTTTTGGAACCTGCGATACCGATCGATAGGTCCGGTTGAAATAGCAGGGAAGAACAAAATGAATTCCCAGAAATTAAAAAATGAACATTCTTTAATTAAGCCATCGCGAATTTCAAATACCATTTGTACCGCCCTGAATGTTACATAAGATATACCAGTAAAAACAATGAATTTTAATTCAGGTACAAATGGTGCAATTTTTGCCAAAATCAGTGGCAAAATCGACAAAATTACAGCCATGTAAAACATGAACGTATTATTATTTTGTTTTCTTAGTAGTAAATAGCCTTTAATAAGGACATATTGCCAAATAATAAATACTGCTAACAGCATTGCTTGATTTGGTTTATCCGAGAAGATAATAGCAAGCATAATTAGCGTTAGGACAGCATTATATTTGCGCAATATTTTACCCCTTAATCCAGCTACGATAGTAGGTATCAATAAAATACCAACTATAGCGAAAAAATAAAATGATCCATATGCGGTCATGCTGTAGCCTCACTTTATAATGTTTTGCAATCCTGTATTCCATATGGTGTTATGAATAATGGATTGGCACATGAATTTTCTTAGAATTATATAGCTTAGTAATCGCTCATTGCATTTTGGGGGGGCAGATGCTAATAAATACTTTTTCTATAATCGCATATGCCGGAGCAATTTGTTCCTCTGAAGCCCCATGCATAACTTGTAACGCTAATCCATTAATCGAAGCCAATAAAGCCCTTGAAAATGCTTCTAAATCTGTGATTTCTACATTGGAAGTTTGAGCATATTCTTGAATTAGATCTATCAATTGGTTCTGTAGAACCCGAATTTCTTCCATAATTTTCGGTGACCAAGCTGCTGCTGCCAATAAACTAAAATACACTTTTCTCCATTCAGAACTTTTGAATTGGTGATGTACTACAAATATAAGTTTTTTCAATTTCTCTGAAAAATCTTGTATATTTGAGAGTTCCTTCTGAATTTCTTTAATTTGTTTTTGCATGACATAAGAGGTAGCGTTAACTAATAACCCCTCCTTTGTTGGAAAATAATAATGAATTAAACTTAAAGTAATTCCCGCTTTTGTAGCAATATCTCGTAATGTAATAGCTGTTGTACCTTTTTCAGCTAAGCATTCAAACGTAGCCATTAGTATTTGATCCCGAGTAGCTGTTTTTTTAGAATTAGACATTGTATTTCACCTTCTTATTTTTTGTTTGGTCAACCGACCAATAAATATAAAATTATACTACCCCATTAGAGCGTTTTTTACAATACTGAGTACCACTCCCATGTCCACCAAGCTAAGGTTTTGAAGTACACCCTAAATAAAAATTCTCTTTCTCTACAGTTAGTTTTTTGAGAATTCAGCTCATTTTTTCTTTTTGGGGTGTTTATTTTTCTAAAGTTGATGGATATAGTGAGACCTCATAGATAAAGATAAGTGATAGCATATATTCTTGTAGTTGTATTTGGCTTATAAAAATTTTCATTTAAATAAACGATGGCATAAAAGCGTCCAAATAGGATGCTTTTTTCTTTGTTGTGTAAAAAATATACAATAAGTATAGGTTTGGACATAGTTATATTGATTGTGTAATTGATTATGAATGTTCAAATAAATGTTTGGTTAGATATTTATAAAAGATCTCAATATGGAGGCAGTACGCCATCGCCATGTGAAGCGCCGGTCTGCTAGATCCTCTAGATTTCAAACACTTTTCCATGCTTTACGTACGATAAGAGGAATCGAAACCATTCATACCCTATACAAACAAAGGCGGAGTCTTCAAATAGATTCCGCCTTTTCAGCCTAAAATGAACTAAAACAATTACTAACCACGGCCTAGATGGTTTGTCGGATTTATATACATAAAATAAAAGTAATAGATGTATGAAAGAATTTTTATACTTACGAAAGACTTTTGTAACACTTTTGAGAGAGAAATGAAAGAGGTATTAGATATGATGAAGTTGTTCTTAATAGTAGGTGTTCTAACTCACCTGAAAATCAAGGAGGAAAAATAACAATGAAGAAATTGAAGCCAGCACTTAGTGTATTAGGTAGTGTATCGATGGCACTGACTTTAGCATCCCCTGCTTTAGCAGATATAAAACAGCCGAATGCAGGAAGCACAATTGAAATGTTTAAAGAGGATGCAAATGCAAAAGAAGGAAAAGATCTTATCTATGGAACTGATGGAAAAAAGGGAAAGATGTCTACTGAAAAAATTGAAATACAAAATGACGATTGGGATCAAGATGGTATTTCTAACGACTTAGAAATAAAAGGTTATAAAATTGAGTTCAATCGACAAACCGGGAAAAATGAAGCACAGGCATGGGATCCAGAGCGAGACAAAGATAAATTAAAATTTATTACAAATCCTATGAGCGCGAATTCGGATGGAGATCCTTTTACAGATGCATATGAAGTTCAGTATTATGGCAGTAACTCTGATACTGAATTTAATCCAATGGTCGCAAATATACCGAATTTGCAAGTTGGTATAAAACGTATTGGGGTTACTCCTCTTGCGGCTATTACGGATTCAAACGGTGGGTCCATTGATAAAGGTTGGGAAAAAAGTGTATCGACACAACATTCGTTTGGTGTAGGAGCAGGTGTAGAAGGTGGTGTCGAAGGTTCCGCAGCCGGTCCTGTTCCTTCTGGGAAGGCCTCATTAAATGTAAGCTATGGATACTCGAAAACATCAACAGATACCGAAAGATATTCTTCTAATATAGATTGGTCTACCGCAAAAACTGTCGATTCAGCAAAAGCAGCAAAAGTGAGCTTACAGTTAGAATATAAAAATACAGGGACGGCATCTGCTCAAAATGTTTCTCCTCATTTTAACATTCGTTTAGGAGACAAGATTATCAGTACAGTAAAGGCAACACAAGATCGTTATAAAGCAAATCAGTTAAGTACAGAAAAAGGTGGAAGAAATACAACAGAAGTATTGATAGATAGTGTAGATAATCAAGCAGATGTAAATATTTACTTATCGTTAGATGAATTGAAAGCTGTTGAACAAGGTGCAATTCTTTCTGTTGAAGTACTACCTACGAGTACAATGGAATTGTATATTGAGAAAGATGGAGAATTTATGAATTTAGGAGATTCAGGAAAATTTGAATCTCGTGTAAATGCTTCGACTACAATACTAGAGACTGATATCGGGAACAAACCGAAGTTTAGAATGTATGCACCAGAAGGTGTTGGTAGTGATACAAATTTAACGTTTAACGAGGTTCTGAAGCATGTTAAAGTAGATTCTAAAAAGATAAATGAATTTATAGATAATAGCAGAGGAGATCAAGTTATCATTGCGAAAGAAAATCTAGAAAATGCTAAAAAATCTTATGTTTCGAAAGGCGCAAAAGTCGGTGTTTTCACAAAAATTCAGCAACCGGAATTGTCATATAGTGCTTATGATCCATTTACGAAAAAGTTTTATGCAGCAGTCGTACCTGGCTTATTCGGAGCGAGTAATGAAATCTCTGTTTCTTTTGAAAATAAAAATTCTAAACAAACACAACAAGTAACATTAGTGAGAAAAGGAAACGTATATGAGTCTAAAGAAGCTGTAAGCTTGAATGATTTCAATCCATCACAAAAAGTTACATTTGAAATCAATGATGCACAAAAGAAACTTCCGACACAAAAAATCTCTACAGTTGTTACGTATAATAAAGAATATGAAAATTATTTGACCCATCGATTCAGCGACGAACTTATTGTAGAAGGAACTCCTTATACTCTGCAGCTTAGTGGAAATCCTGTGCTCAGTTATAAAGGAAATGATAAGTGGCAATACCTTGCGTCTGGTGGGAATTACACTCAACCAGTTAATGTAATTATTGAAAGAAAAGGGCAGCCTAAACCTGGACAACCAATCAAAGCAGGTGAAGAGTTACACATTAAAGTTCAAAATAGTGCTTATTCAGGCTATGAATATTTAAAACTTCAAGATAAGTATATCCATTTTGACCAAAAACAAAATGCAAGTACTTTTAAATTTAATCATGCACATAGCCCTGGCTACCTTGATTACCAGAGAGAATGGCACCTACAATCTGATGGTAACAAGTTAGGGTTTTCTACTTATGACGCTGGTTATATCTCATATGGTAATGATAGACAGACATATGGTGGTAAGTTTGAAGATAAATGGAGTCTCGTCAAAGCTAAGTAAAAAGCAACGATTTTGTTGCAAAGTTTAAAAAAACATCGGTAATGGACTGAACCCAAAAAGTTAGAAACAAGAATGTAGGCTGCTAATAGGGAATGAGTTCGATATTGAACTCATTCCTTTTAATGTATCCTTCATTTGTTTGTACTTGAAATCATGTACGTAAAAAACCATAGCTAAAGCAGTGGTTTTTTACTATAAAGATCTTGGAAAATAGATACACAATAAAATCGATACACAATAAAATCGATTCTGACAAGATAAATAAGTAATCTCTGTAATAAAAAATCTGATTTGAATTTTCGAGTTATATGATTGGGATACTACTATTTTAAGTGTTTATCTAGCCATATAAGTAATTAAATACTAAAATTATCATCTAGATTATATTGGCACTTTTAATCGTTTTTAGTGACCATAAGACCAAAGTGTAGGATTCTGATTTAGATCTAGGATTAGTCGTTACATCTTTATATCTGAATTTTATATCTGTATTAGATGAAAGCAGATAAGAGCACCTTTTGTATTATTGGTAAAAAGAAGAGAGGATTACAGATGAAAAGAAGAGTTTTAATCGTAGAAGATGAAGAAAATATTCGAGAAGTATGCAAACGGTATTTAGAAAGAGAAGAATATGAAGTATATACCGCTGTAAATGGCACAGAAGGTTGGGATTTATTTCTTACTCATCAACCAGATTTAATTATTTTAGATTTGATGATGCCGAAAAAAGATGGATGGGAATTATGCGAGGAAATTCGTCAACAATCAAATGTACCAATTATTATGTTAACTGCTAAGGGAGAGGAAAGGGATCGAATTTTAGGCTTAACAATGGGAGCAGATGATTATGTAACAAAGCCGTTTTCCCCTCGTGAATTAGTATTAAGGGTTCAAATTATACTAAGAAGAGGCAGCCAGGTACCGATACAAGCAAAAGAATCTCTATCGGAAGTGATAGAATTTCCAGATTTAAAAATTTATCCAAAGACGAGATGTGTATTGGTTTGTGAAAATAAAGTGGAATTAACAGCGAAAGAGTTTGAGGTACTTTATCTCATGGCAAAGCATCCAAAACAAGTTTTTTCTCGTTCGCAACTTCTTGAACTCATTTGGGATACTGAACATGAAGTGGCTACAAACATAGTAACTGTTTTAGTCAGTCGTTTACGTGACAAACTGGAGAAGCATACGATAAAGAGTCGTTGGATTCACACGGTTTGGGGGATAGGATATCGTTTTGAGCCAAATGGAGGAAGTGAAACATGAGATTACGTATTCAATTATTACTGATGAATGTATTAAGTACGAGTATCATGGTACTTGCTATATGGTATAGTGAGACGAAAATGTTACTTGAACCAGAACAAACAAAGCTATTAACAATAATTGCGGTTGTGGCATTTATAATTTCTACGTTTATTTACTGGTTAATGACACGCCCTATCATGAGATCTATCAAAAATTTAATGGCATTAACGAAACAATTTAGTGATAGACAATTTGAAACAATGTATATAATTGGAAAAGAACCACAGGAGTTTAAAGAATTAGCAACAGCCTTTCAACAGATGGCAAAAAAATTAGAAGAAGGGTTTACTAGGTTAGAAGAAGGAGAAAATGCACGTAAGGAGCTGATCACGAATATTTCACATGACTTACGAACGCCTATGGCTAGCATACAATTGATGATAGAAGCGTTACAAGATAACCTGATCGAAGATCCTGAAATGAGAAAGCAATACTTAGCGACGATCTTAAAAGAAATAGAAAGATTAAGTGGATTAATCAATGACTTATTTGAACTTTCAAAGCTAGAGTTTGAACAAGTAGATTTTTATCCAAGTTTCACACATATAGATAAAGTTCTATTAGATGTATTAGAGTCACATTCTGTCTTATTAGAAGACAAACAGATTGATTTACAATTGCAGGTTCCTGATAGATTACCCCGACTATTAATTATGCCGTGTAAAATAGCAAGGGTCATAGGTAATTTGTTAGATAATGCTATTCGATATTCCCCTGTCTCTGGAACAATTGAGTTGATTGTAGAGGAGAATAAGCAAAATCAACAAGTCCAGTTCATTTTGCGTGATGAAGGAGAAGGAATTTCTCCAAATGACCAACTACGCGTATTTGAACGCTTTTTTAGGACAGATCAATCAAGAAGTTCACAATCTGGAGGATCTGGTCTTGGACTAGCCATTGCAAAATCATTGATTGAAAGGCACAAAGGAGAAATTGGTGTGAGAGATCGCGCAGATGGAAAACAGGGCAGTGAATTTTGGTTTATTCTTCCCATCACATCAGAAAAAAATAAGAACGCGGAAAGAATTTTGTAATATTTATGAAAGAGAAATGAAAGACCTCCTTGTTAACATACTACTAAACAGTATATTAACGGAGGTCTTTTACTTTATGAAAAGAAAATATATATGGTTTGCAGTTGGATTATTAGAAGAAGGATCCATTGTCTTCCAAGAACAACCTTCGTAGTTAAATTCTGTGCACCCCTTTCAATCCACTGGAATGCGTATGATTTCAGTTTTACGAGACGCACATTTGACAGGCAATTTACGGGCACTCAAAAGAAAAAGACAATCTTTATTTTATTGTGTGCCAACATTACACAATCCGACAGGATATAATTGGTCGGTGAAAGAAAAGAAAAATCTATACAATACATGCAAAAAGCTACAAATCCCGATTATTGAAGATGATGTGTATCACGAACTGTTATTTGAATCATCTTTTCCTGCTATAAAGTCATTTGATACATCAGGGCAAGTTCTTTATATCGGTAGTGTATCCAAAAAGCTAAGTCCTGGATTACGGATTGGTTGGGTTGTTGCACCTTCACCTGTAATTGGGCGACTAGCTGATATTAAAATACAAACAGATTATGGTTCAAGTGCCTTTTCTCAAGAAATCGTCGCACACTGGATATCATCCGGTTTATACGAAAAGCATCTGATTACACTTCGTAAACAATTGAAAAGAAGGGCTACATTTGTAGAATAAATATTAGAACAGCAATTTCAAAAAAACGCTACTTGGAAAAAATCTGAGGATGGTTTATATATATGGATCAGATTTCATGAACCTATTGTAAATATGGCGCTATTTCTAAATTTACTTAAACAAAATGTTTTGATCAATCCAGGTTATATATATGAAACAAGCGATTTACATCATATTCGTCTTTCTTACTCCTATGCATCATTGGAAGAATTAAAAAAAGGATTAAATATTTTACTAGAACTAAGCCGGCAGTAATTCTTATCTTAAATGCATCGAATACTCTATTTGTGTATATCCCTAAAATATATATTACTGTATAAAATCCATGAAAAGACGTTAGTACCCCTTTATCAGACTGTATGGTTATTTCTATGTGTCCAGAAAATTGTATGTTTATGAACAGAGCATAGAATTCAATAATATCAAGGTTTTCTAGCTATAATCACGTTTATATAGTGTGCATATAATTCAATGTCCAATTAATCTCGCGATTGTATCTTTCTAAACATGTACTTATATTTTAAAGATGCTGATAGGATAAGATTTTGTAGTCCTTAGCGTACAATTTCCCCAGAATGATATAGTGACCCCATATAGCTATTTAAGGGGATTCAGCTCATTTTTTCATTTTGGGGGCATTTATTTTTTTTAAGTTGATGGATATGCAGGGTGCCCTATATATACGTAATGCAATTGAGAGCTTATCCTTTTTTAACTTTGGTTCACTTAAAATTTTCTCTTTTTTTCACCTTCTTCTAAACCTTCAACATACCCCTTGTACAATAAAAAGGCATTAGAACTATTCATAATCTTTACAACAGAACCACTCATCCTATTTAAAGTTGATAAAACTTATCAATTATCTTTTTGATTTTACAATACGATTCCAGGCAGGGGAGGGAGACATTCACTTTTCATCCCCTTATATGAACACCGCAACTAAAATCCCTCACTTCTTTATTTTGTCTGCACCTCATCTGCATTTGTGTCCACTAAACTACATAATTGTAAGATGTATTTATGAAAATAGACTCATAAAAAAGAGGGATCTACGAATGAAAATAAACAAAAGTCAATCATATATGTGGAATGTTTTTTCTAATCGCAGCCATCGATCATTGAATAAACTTCAAGATAAAAAAAAATCCCCAATAAAATTTCGGGATTTTATGCAAAAGGATACAAGTATAGCATTATTTTTTCTTCTACCAAGTGCAATTGGTTTTTCGATTTTTTATCTAATTCCATTTGTAATGGGAATGATTTATTCGTTAATGGATGGCACTACTGATGGTTCTTTTGTCGGTTTAGCCAATTATAAAGAACTGTTGGGTAGTGCTTCTTTTCTCAAAGCAGCAACGAATACGTTTTGGTTTACCGCAGTGAGTGTACCGCTCTTAATCATTATCTCTTTATTACTGGCACTTTGTTTGAATCAAAATATATATATTCAAAATTGGTTAAGAAGCGCGTTTGTGGTACCCCTTGTCGTTCCTGTGGCTTCCATTGTCATGCTGTGGCAAATTTTATTCGATTGGAACGGGACATTTAACGTATGGATGCACAATATGGGGTTTGAACGAATTGATTGGATGAAATCAAATTGGGCAATTTTTGTCTTGTCAATCGTATATCTATGGAAAAATATCGGATACAACATTATTTTATTTTTAGCAGCTTTACAGAATATCCCCAAAGAATATTACGAAACTGCAAAAATTGAAGGTGCAGGTCGTATGCATACATTTTTAAATATTACACTCATTTATTTAACACCAACAATGTTTTTTGTCATATTAATGTCGATTATCAATTCGTTTAAAGTGTTTCGGGAAACATACCTGATTGCAGGAAGTTATCCACACGACAGTTTGTACATGATG
The DNA here is from genome assembly GCF_016483245.1 of Bacillus cereus group sp. N31. Taxonomy (NCBI): domain Bacteria; kingdom Bacillati; phylum Bacillota; class Bacilli; order Caryophanales; family Bacillaceae; genus Bacillus; species Bacillus cereus group sp. N31. The sequence goes on from NZ_JAEHCH010000032.1 coordinate 22,047, forward strand.
CAGCATTATATGAACAATATGTTCGTGTCGCTCGATATTCAAAAGTTGACAGCGGCTGCCACGTTGATGGTGGGGGTTATTTCTATCATTGTATTCGTATTGTTTGCAATAGAACGTCGTTTCCGAAAGTTTATGAATTAGGTGGGGAAAGCAGATGAAGAAAGAAAATGTGTTTCGTAAATGGATGTTAACCCTATTTTTGACGATATTAGCGATCATGATACTGTTTCCAATCGTATTTACGTTGACCAATTCATTTATGACTGAGCATGAGATTGGATACAATTATGATTCTATTGGAAAAGTGGAAAAGGATACATCGTTTATTAACTTAAAATTAATCCCAGATTTAGTGTCGTTTGAACAGTATGGAACAGTATTAATGAAAAATCCGACATTTTTAAAAATGTTTTGGAACTCAGCATTCATGGTTGGGCCAATAATAGTAGGTCAAGTAATCGTTGCAGCATTTGCAGCCTATGTCTTTGCTAAGATTCAATTTCGAGGAAGGGACAAGTTGTTTATCGTTTATCTGTTGACAATGCTCATGCCATTTCAGGTTACGTTAGTACCGAATTATATCATGGCGGATAAACTGGGAATCTTGAATAGTATAGCGTCTATTATTCTTCCAGGAATCTTTGGAGCATTCGGTGTATTTATGCTTCGGCAGTTCATGTTGCATATTCCTGATGCGTATATAGAGGCAGCTAAGATGGATGGAGCTGGCCATATTACAATCTTTTTTAAGATTATTCTTCCTCTTATTCGTCCTGGAATTGCAGCTCTTATTGTCTTATTATTTGCAGATTATTGGAATATGGTCGAACAGCCACTTATTTTTCTAAATGATGAAGCCAAACATCCATTATCGCTCTATTTATCAAAAATTAACACAGAGGCACGAGGGGTTGGATTTTCTGCTTCTATCCTGTATATGACCCCAATGGTACTTTTATTTTTATATGCGCAGTCCTATTTTATTAAGGGAATTCAGTTATCAGGTGTGAAGGAATAATGAGGACTTACAATGTAAACTTTCCTTCGGAAAAATTTTAGGAGGGAACACAATGGATCATAGAATTGAACAAGACGTTACAAGAAAAAAACGAAATATTAAAATTATTTCTAGTGTATTTATAGGGCTTTTAATTATTCTTACACTCTTTAGCAATACGCTAGCGAATTGGGATTTGCCAAAGGTCACTACAGAAAAGCCAAGAAATGACCAGCTTACACAAACATTTACAGGTAACGGCGAGTTACAGCCACAGGAAGAAGCAAAGTTAAGTGCTAGTAGCAGCTTAGAGGCAAAAGTGAAGGAAGTGCATGTAAAGGAGGGAGACTTCGTTAAAAAAAATCACTTATTAGTGACATACGATAGTAAACAAAAGGAACAAGATATTCTTGATGCAGAAGCAACTTTTCAAATTAGTAAGTTAGCACTGAATGACGCTCAAGCGAATTATAATGAAGTGAAAAAAAGTCAACAAGAAAACAAAGCAAATAGCCAACCAAGTAATCAACAAGAAAACAAAGCAAATGATCAACCAAATAATCAACAAGAAAACAAAGTAAATGATCAACCAAATAATCAACAAGAAAACAAAGTAAATAATCAACCAAATGTTGGGATAAGTGAGACAAGTAGTATACAGGCTCTCAAAACCATTGTGGAGAGCAAGAAAATTGAGATTAGTACGCAAGAAAGAAAAATTAAAAATTTAAAAGAAGAATTAGAAATGAATAAGAAACTGATTGCTCCCTTTGATGGAGTTGTTACAAAAATAAATGCAAAGAAAGACCAACCTTCTGTGAAAGATGAAGGAGATGTGATTCTTTCTAATGAGAGTAAAGGCTTTAAAGTTGAGTTACAAGTACCATCTGATTTAGCCATGCACTTAAAGGTTGGAGACAAGATAGAGATGAAAAGAAATGCTAAATTTTTAGAAGGTGAACTTATAGAGATTCAAAACATAGCAGGTAATGAAAGTGAGAGACCGAAGGAACAGGGGGAACAAAAAAATGAACAAACACCAGTAACTCCACAACAACAGAAACGCCTTCTTGTAAATGTACATGGAGAAGAACTTAAAAAAGGGGATCTGGTGGAGGTTAAACTGACTAAAAAATTAGCTAAAGGCGTGCTTATACCAAGTAGGGTCATTGAGAAGGGGCCAACGGGGCCATTTGTCTATACAATAGAAGAAAAAAAAGGACCTTTAGGTAATGCCTTTTATATAAAGGAGTCTCGTATTACTGTTGGGGAATCTAATGGGCAAGAAACATTGGTGCTGGAAGGAGTAGTTGAGAAAGATCAAATTGTTTCAAAAAGCAGTGAACCTTTGCAAGAAGGAGAACGAGTAAAAGTAAAATAATCAAAAATAAGGAGAGAATTTAAAATGAAAAAGGTTTGTATGATGTTAGCAGCAAGTTTATCACTTATCTCTGTGGCAGGCTGCGGAGACAGTGATAGCAAAGGTGAAAGAAAAACAAAAGATGGAAAAACGATAATCGAAGTGTCGACTTTAGGTGACACAAAGTCTCTAAAACAGGCTGAGAAACTATATGAACAAAAGAATCCTAAAATAGACATCCAGATAAAAGGGGCTTTTCCGGAAAATGATTCAAAGACAGGAGAATCAAAGACAGAAGGATCACAGAAAGACGAGACCTCTGCTGAGAAAATCATTAGTAAGGTTAATACAGAATTTTTAGCTGGTAGAGGATCTGATGTACTTGTACTAGACGGTTTGCCTGCGGACAAGTATGGGAAAAAAGGCTTGCTTACAGACTTAAGTAAACTGATGGAAGAGGATAAATCTTTTGATAAAAATCAATATTTTAATAAAGTTTTAGATAATTCGAAAACCAACGAAAAACTTTATGGTATTCCATTATATTTTTGGTTGAGTGGACTGCTTGGGGATGATAAAGCGATACAACAATCCGGAGTAAAAGTGAATGACAAAGAGTGGACTTGGAGCGAGTTCACAAGCATTGGAAAAGAATTAGCAAGCAAAGGAACACATACACATGTTATTGGAAATACTCCTCCGGAACAAATGCTGCAATTTCTGGTGCAAGATCATTACAGTGAGCTAGTAGATAAAGCAAGTGGACAAGCAAAGTTCCATTCTGATTTATTTGTACAGATGTTGGAAGACGTAAAGAAGATGTATGAACAGAAAATAGTCACTGCAGATTCTGTGGCTTTAGGAGAAGCATATTTTGTCCCAGCACCAATCATGTCGGTAGAAGAATATTTCAGTTTTGGATATAGCTTGGGTATAACTGAGTCAAAAATGTATCAAAAACCACATATAGCTGGACAGAAAAAAGGAGTTGCTTTTACACCGTATACAACAGTAGGTATAAATGCGAAATCTCCGGTTAAAAAGGAAGCATGGAATTTTCTTAAGTTTTTAATGTCTGATGAGGTTCAAAGTAAAGGGAATGGATTTCCAATTAATAAAGCTGTATATGAACAACAAATCAAAACACTGAAAGAAAAAGGCGGAATTGAGGGTCCAGATGGCTCTATGATTAACGTTACTAATGATAATATACAAGGATTAGAGAAAATGGCTGCTGAAATAAGTGTCCAGAGCCCACAAAGTACTAAAATTGAATCCATTATTGCTGAGGAGTCCAAGTCTTACTTTAGTGATCAAAAATCAGCTAAGGATGTGGCAGCGCTAATTCAAAATCGAGTGACGACATATATAAATGAATAAGCTACATATAATTCACGACAGGTAGTAGCAATTAAAGCAAAAATAACTAGTAAAGTGGGGAGTAGAATTGAAGAGGAATAAAATGATTGTGATGTTATGTAGCGGCATGTTACTAACTGGTATGGTTGCATGTAGCAACAAAGGTGATGAGGATCTTGTAAAATCTGTTGCTCAAAATACGAATGCAGAAAAAGTGGAATCACCTTCCAAAGAATCAACTGTTAAGGAAACCAAACTCTCTGTAGAAGATACACTTTCAAAAGAAGATCAAGAAATTGTCGACGTATTGTTTAACTCCGTCCCTGAGATAAAAAAATATTATCAAAAAGACAAAGAATACACGGTTTCATTAACAGCAGAAGTTACAAAACCAAATCTAAATTCAACGAATAATAAGGAGAAAGAATATTATAAAGTACATTTTGAAGGAAAGGTATTAGGCGGTTGGGAGTTTTATGTGAAACCAGATAATAAAGAGGTTTTATTTAAAGGAATATTTGTAGGAAATAAAGGCTTTTATACTCTTGAAGAGTTCAAAAAAGAAGCAAATGAAATAGATGATCACTATGAAAAACTGAAAGAGAAAGTTCCCGAGTTTAGAAAAAATGTAAAAACAACTGTAGCAAAAAAACTTCAAAATAAAGTAGCAAAAAAGCAAGAAATTAGTGATGAAGAAATCCTAGCGTATCTAGATGAGGTTGCGGAACCGGAGTTTACAGTATGGAACCAAGCTATGGGGCAAAAAGGACTAGACATTAAAAAAGATAGAAAAGTAATCAAACCAGATCCAAGTGCAAAAAATCCACTGAAGAAGGACTTTTATCAAGTTGAAATGTTAAAAGAAACTATTCATATTAAACCAACTTTTGAAGAAAAAGACATATATTTGGCTCTAGATCAACCTATTGAGAAGTCGGGGAAAGAAGTGAATTCAGTACAAGTTTCTCGTTTTATAGCATTTTCTATGGAAGCGATTAGCCAGAATGAAGCTAACAAAAAATAAATGTAACTATTCAGTTACTCAATAAGACGACATATTCAACAAATCATACCATATATGGTTACAATAGGACCATTGTTTCATATAAATCCACGATGAATAAGAGAAACTGCAGAAAATTAGACGGCGGTTTCTCTTATTCTACTTCTGGAGCTTAAGGAACCTTTGCGGTTTCCTATACTTGTCTCATGTCTTGGAATATAGACAGGTCCTCTAAATCTATCCAATAGAGTTTTCAAAGTGTCATTGTTCGTTCGAATAGATAAGCAAAAGCGTTTGAGGTTCAACATGAATACTTGAAAATTTAGGGGAAACAAAAATGATAAAAACATATATAACTTTTTATTGCAGGAGGTAAAAACATGACAGAGGTAGTATTAAAAAATATTTATAAAATATATGACAATAATGTGCCAGCGGTGGAGGATTTTAATCTTCATATTCAAGATAAAGAATTTATAGTGTTTGTTGGTCCTTCTGGATGTGGTAAGTCGACTACTTTACGTATGATTGCTGGATTAGAGGATATTTCACAAGGAGATTTATACATTGATGAAAAATATGTGAATGACATGCCACCAAAGGATCGGGACATCGCAATGGTATTCCAAAATTATGCCCTCTATCCTCATATGACCGTGTATGATAATATGGCATTTGGTTTAAAAATTCGTAAGTTACCAAAAGATGAAATCGAACGTCGTGTTCAAGGCGCAGCAAAAATTCTTGGATTAGAAAAACTTTTAAAACGGAAACCAAACGCGTTATCTGGCGGTCAAAGACAGCGTGTTGCTTTAGGGCGCGCGATTGTACGTGATGCAAAGGTATTTTTAATGGATGAGCCATTATCAAATCTAGATGCAAAACTACGTGTTACCATGCGCTCTGAAATCTCTAAACTACATCATCGCTTACAAACAACAACCATTTATGTTACACATGACCAAACAGAGGCAATGACAATGGCAACGCGCCTTGTGGTTATGAAAGATGGACGGATACAACAAGTTGGTACACCAAAAGAAGTCTATGAATATCCAGAAAACATATTTGTTGGTGGCTTTATTGGTTCACCAGCCATGAATTTCTTTACGGGGAAAGTGGAAAATGGAAAATTTGTTTTAGGTCATATCAAACTAAGCATTCCAGAAAAAAATTTAGCAGTACTACGTGAAAGAGGCTATGAAAATAAAAACATAATTCTTGGCATTCGTCCGGAACATATCTATGATGAGCCAAGTATGTTAGAAACATCGCCTGATAATATGATAAATATAAAAATTGAAGTGGCAGAGTTACTCGGAGCCGAATCGATGATTTATGCTACGTTACACAATCAATCCTTCATTGCACGTTTAGATACACGTAATGATTATCAAACAGGCGAAGCTATGCGACTGGTATTTAACATGGACCAAGTACATTTCTTTGATGCTGAAACACAACTACGCATTAAATAAAATAGTATCTTTTTGCACCAGAACTCACGACAATATTTTGGGGATTTTGTACGTTTAGACACAAATGAACCTATTTTCTTTATGTTAAGGAAAAGGTAAAGATACCATCAAGATAAATGAAAAAAGTGTAGAATCTCCGTTCTACACTTTTTTCTGTAAATAGAAATAAAACAACACGCCATTAACTGTATTATGCACCCCATACTCAGCTCCATGAAGTTCTAAAATATTTTTTGAAATCGCTAGTCCAAGACCTGTTCCACCTTGTGAACGTTGACGTGCTGTATCAACTCGGTAAAAACGATCCCAAATTTTATCTAATTGATCTTCTTCAATATGGGCACCTTTATTTTCAATACAAACTTTTATGCGACTTGGCTCATCTATTGTAGAAATAATAATATTTTCTTTTTCTGGCGTGTAACGAATAGCATTTGTGATAAAGTTTGTGAGTACTTGTTCCATACGATGGTGATTGGCAATGACCTCAATTGCAGCAAGATGTGTATGAACATGTAATTGCTTTTTTGTTATCTCCAAATATAATTGTTCACATATATGCTGAATGGCTTTGTCAATATAAAAAACATCCATCTGCATTTTATACGTACCAGATTCAAATTTTGCTAACTCAAGCATATCTACAATTAACATATCCATCTTATCCACTTCTTTTTCCATTGCCTTAAAGTAATACTCTTTCTTATGATTTGCAACACCATCTTTTAAGATAGAAATACAACTTTTCATAATACTTAGAGGTGTCTTTAATTCATGTGATACTCCTGAAATAAATTCTTTTCTTGTATGTTCTAATTGCTTTTCTTTTTCTATATCTTGCTGTAGCTGCTCAATATGTGAATGTAATGTATTTGAGAGTACATTAATATTTTGAGATAAATCACCAATTTCATCTTTTGACATGACTGGAACCCTTTCTGAGAAATCTAAGTTTGCAATTTTCTTGGTTGTCTTGTTTATTTGTAACAAGGGTCTTGCAATCTTTTTCGAATAGTAAAAAGAAACTAGAAAAATAAGAAGTAACACAAACATAATAATATAGACATAATACTCTTGTATCATTTGTACAGCTTCATCAACTGGCTGCAACGAAGTCATTGAGAAAATGTATGTTATTATACCGCTTTTATCCTTTATCGGTTTTATTATGAGCTTATATTTAATATCATTCTGCTCATAATCGATTTCTTGTAATGAATCATAGTTAGTATTCTTTTCATTTAGCAATAAGTCTGCCTGAAACTCTTGTATCCTTTCCATAAACAAGTTATTTGTATAAATAAAGTTCGATTGTTCCTTCTCACCTACAAGTTGAACCTTTGTAATTTTCCCTTCTAGATATTTTCCAGGTATTTCTTTGTCATATGCTATTTTATATTCAGAATAATCTTCTTTTTTAGAGGGATCTTTAGGTTTATATTTATTTTTAAGTTTTTCTCCAAGTTCATTTATTTTTTTTTCTATTGTTGTATTTATCAAATTTGGAGTTGCTGTTTTGAAGAATACAGAATAAGGAATGAAAGTAGCATTTTTTTCTATACCCGTCAAAGTAACTGTTTCTCCTAAAGGGAATATTTCATTTGAAATATTCCTCGAATGATCGTCCGCAACCTTAAAATTATACAGTGGTATGGTAATTGTAGCATTTGCGAATTGAGTTTCTTTATTTTTAGACTGATCTAGTTTTACTTCTATATAAAAATCATTTACATTCTTTAAAATTCCATTACTATCTAATGTTGTAATCCATGTATTGTGTTCTCGATAAAAATCTTGTTCTAATTTTTGAATGGCTTGTGAATTTCCGTTACTATTTAAATAATCTGTCTCAAAAGATCTCATGTTTGTTTTGATATCATCCACTTTTTTATTCGCATAAAATTGTTTAAAGAATATTGTTTGTCCAACAAAAATGGTCGCCAAGATAAACATACATAGCAGTGTTGTTAACATAAATAATTTTAATACAATACCTGTTTTCATACTTTATCCTCCAATTTACAACTTGCTCGAACGTTGGTTTTAATACTCTCAGATTAATTGCTCGATCTATTTCGCCAATTACTATACAATCATCACTAAAAAATTTATAGACCCATTTTTTTGTAATTAATTGCATTCTCATAATGCATATACTTTAATTTGGTATTAATTATGTATTACTTTTAATTTAGTATGAGTCAAGTTAATGTCTTTTCCTTCTATTATGGCTATAGATAATAGGAGGTGTACATGAATACCAGTACTAGATAATATATAATTGAATAATTCTTTTTTAACAATACGACTATGGAACAGTTGATTTGTTCTTACTAGTAAGAATGGAGGAATATAAGGTTTTGCTGTGTTAGCAATTGCTCATAACTCAAATCCAAGTAACGTATCAGCTTGATCAATGCGGGCCTTCAGCGTTATGATAGGGACATTTGGCATCTTACGAATTCGACGATAAACATACTAACCAAATGTTTTGGGTAACACTGTATCAAAAATAAATAAAGTTTGATTTCTTCATATAAGGACAATGTTTCTTTCCCATCTATCGCTTCTAATACTTCATATCCTGAATTTAATTAAAATGACTATCGAGCACAAAAGCCAAATCGTTCTTGATTAAAAAGAGCGATTTGGCTTTTGTGTTTAAATTATAAAAAGTTCTTAAAGAAATATACTTTGTTTTTTACAATCGGTTTATTTTTTAACTTCTTTAATTTTAATATTTGCTTGCTTATAAAAGGCTAATTTCTTCTGGTTATACTCATTCGTGTATTTGTTAAATCTATCCTTATTTGAAAGAATTTGTTCGTAAGACTGATTGAGCATTTTTACTTTCTCATTAATTGATTTTAGTTTTTCATCTTTCGCTTGTAGCATTTTATACAGTTCTTGTTCTAATTGTAATGATTTTTTATAGTCATCATGCAATTTATTGAAAGATTCAGCACGATTTTTATACATATCCTGAACTTTTTCAGCCTGTTCTTGTAATTTCTTATCTTCTAATTTCTTTATATATTTATCAACAGACTTCACTTCATTTTGTGCATTTTCTAAGGTAGCTTTCTCTTTCTCTAATACTTTTTTACGATCATTTATGTTTGCTATAGCTTGATCTAACTTTTCTTTCACTACTTGATTGTTCTCTTTTCCTTCAATTGTAATTTGCGTATATAACTCTTGTCCTTGCTTTTCTAATTCTGCTAACTTTTTCGTATCTTCAAACATTGTCTTTTCTTGTTTTGTAGCACTTTCAAATGCTACATATAATTTTTCTTCGGGTATTTGTCCTAAACAACCTGACAACAAGGTTACTGATAAGACTGTTATAAATGCCAGCTTTCTATATAACATCTGCAATTCCTCCTACTTAGATGCGATTATCTTTCCAAAAATTTAATGGGAAATGAGATGCTTCATCATACACTTCAAATTCATAACCTTTATTACGAAGGTCATCAATAATTCTTTGTAATGCCTGCACTGTCTGTGATTTTTCATGCATTAAAATGACTTCGCGATTTTCACGAACCTGAGAAATCGTTTTTTGAACAACAGCATCTGGATTTCCCGGGAACGTATAATCCAATGAATCTACTGTCCAGTCCCATTCCTTCATTCCGACATTTACCATTTTATCTCGTAACTCCTGTTTAAGTCCGGGCATACTCCCATATGGACAACGAACAAGATTTGGATGAATTCCAGTTACTTCTTTCATGATATTCTGGGCTTGTTGCATTTCCTCAACAAATTTTCCTTGCGTATACAGTTTCCCAAAATTGTGTGTCATACTATGAACACCGGGATAGTGCCCTTCATTTACTAAGCGTTTTACGCTTTCTTTATGAGCTGGAATATTTCCACCAATCATAAAGAAAGTTCCTTTTATATTATTGCTCTTTAAAATATCTAAAATTTCTTTTTGAAATTGACTTGGTCCATCATCAAATGTTAAATATGCTACTTTCCGAACCTGACCATTATATTTATCGGGTGCTGTTTTTTTCATTTCTCCTTTTGTTTGCTCACTTGCCAGTTGAACAGTATATTCTTGGTTCATTACCCCTTTGGCAGGTGATGTGAAGAATTGAAACATAAAAATTCCTAGTGTGATACAAGCAACTATTGATATAATCATCGTTGTTTTTAGTCCTTTTGCAAACATTCTAGTATGTCCTTTCTAGTAACCTTTAGTTATATATTTGTTACTGTATAAATTTATTCAGTAACATTAAAATCTTTAATTATATAAATTATATTTTGGGTTTAGTAGTCTGATTTCATTAGACTACTATTTTTTAAAATATTCTATAACACCACTAACAACTCCAGAGGCTACATCTGCTTGGAATTTTTGTGAATTCATTCGTTCCTCATCTTCTGGGTTTGTAATATAACCTAGCTCAAGTAAAATTGATGGTTTTTGATTTTCTCGTAATACATGGTAATCCCCAGATTTTACACCTCTATTTTTTGCCTGTATATGTTTGAATAAATGTTCATGTATCGTTTTTGCCAATGCTTTTTCTTTTAATCCCTTATAGTAGTAGGTTGTTACTCCTTTTACATCATTTGTTGTGAAACCATCATAATGAATACTAAGAAAGAGGTCAGCTGATTTATTTTGAGAAATAGCTACGCGTTTTTTTAATGGAACAAACGTATCATCTTCACGCGTTAAAATTACAGTCATTCCTTTTTCCTCGAGTTTGTTTTGAATGTTTTTAGCTGTTTTGAGAGTTATATCTTTTTCTCTCGTTCCATTTGGTCCAATAGATCCAGGATCATTTCCTCCGTGTCCTGGATCTATGATTATAACTTTTTCTGAATTTCGATCTTCATTAATGGTTCCTTTCGCCTTTGAACTTAATAAAAAATAAACTGATACAAAACCTATAAATATCAGTATAGGATATATAATTTTTTTTTTTTCATAAAAAAAACCTTCCTTGGTCAATTTATTTTTGGTTAATATTTTTACAATTAATAGACTGGGTTAAAGTAAAAATAATACCGTGAGTGTTATAAAACCCCTACAAATATAAAAATGCATACGGTATATTGATAAAATTCTCTTTGGTTAACCGTCTGAAATTCTGTCATACCTTTTGGGTATGCTTATATGATAAAAGTTTTATGTAAAGATAAAGTGCAGATAACATGCATTTTTTTTAAAAGATTGTTATCTGAAAAAGAGGGCATCAGACATACACATCAACTTAAAGTATATGTGTATAGAAAGGTAGGTTTTTCTATGTGATTTTTTATAGGGGGATCGACAGAGAAACGGGTTATGTTGCAAGGAATCTATAAGACTGGGAGGTTCTGCTGCAAAGTTTCTTTACACACAAAACGATTGAGATGGTTGCTGCTAAATGTTATGTAGTTCTTTTTAATTTTTGTGTTTATAAATGGCATGAATGGTATTTTTATAAAATCCGTTCTTCTTTAGCTTTTTCCATGCAAAAAGAAAAGAGGGACCTTTATCGATTGTCAGAACTGTTGGTTCTTCAAAATTCTTTATAAATGGCATGGTACAGATAACACTACATTATTTTAACTTTTAGATACGTTATATCCATCTTTAAGATAATCATACGTTTTTATTTTAGACTTTTTATATTCTAGTATATAACTCAACTACAAATTCATCTTTTCTTTGCCATTTTCTTTTTTTCAAATATGTTACCTTTTCAAGTACTGACTTGAGAAGGTGATTTTTCTTTTCTATATCTTCAGCCGCATAGTATACCAATTAATTGAATATTATTTATAGGTATTTTTTCTTAGAGTGTTTAGAAAGAATAACGTTTTTTGTACTTAGGGGTATTGAAAATTCGTAAGTTAATAGATATAGATTATTAACTTAAAACATCATAATTTCAATTGTTTAGAGACAACAGTCTTTCATTAATATAATAAATGGGAGGTTATTTGATTCCCTATTTTTGGATATGTAAAATTACATAAAAAAACATGTTTAAATAAGACGCGCTTTTATATATAACTAGAGGTAGAGAAGGAAAATTATTGTTTAGGGTTAATTTAAAATTTTTAATTTAATCGATGTGTGGTTGTATTCCTTTAAGAGAGAAATTAATCAGTTAGCCTTTGCTAATCGCTCTTTTATTAGAGCTATTTAAATGTCGTTATTAAGATGGATATCCGCATAAGGATCTTTATATTTAGAAAGGAATAAAAAATGAAAAAAATCGTATCAACACTATGTATAGCTGGAGTGACTTTAACTATTTTAGGAGTATGTCCTCAAAGTAGTTATGCTCATCTCGATCAAATTGATTTAACTGAGAATGATCCTATTACTGCAAGATGGTCTGCAGAAGCACCATATCATTCTGATAAAAGTACACATTTATGGATTGCAAAACAAGCTATTGAAATTATGAAAACAGAATCTAATATTAAAGCAAATAAGCAGGCTGTGGACTTTTTAAATTATCCACAATATAAAGATCTATTTTCTAAAGGATTATATGATGCAGATTATAATGCAGAGTTTAACGATGGTGGAACAGGAATAGGCGGCGTTTTTAAAGGCGGATGGAAATCTCATTTTTATGATCCTGATACTAAAGAAAATTATAGAGGAGAAACAAATCCAACAGCTCTTACACAAGGTAAGAAATACTTTTATGAATCTGGAGAACACTTACGAAATAAGGACTATGAAAAAGCTTTCTATTACTTAGGAGTAGCTACGCACTACTTTACAGATGCTACTCAACCTATGCATGCAGCGAATTTTACCGCAATTGACACAAGAGCTATAAAATATCATAGCTACTTTGAAAATTATGTTACAACCATTCAAAATCAATTTGCAGTCAATACTGGAGGGAACTATAACAATTCTCTATCCACACCTGAAGAATGGATTGATTATGCAGCTCGAGTAGCTAAACCTGAAATCCAAAATATTACTAATGATAAAACATTTAAGTATTATAATAGTGGTAAGGCACAATTGTGGCAAGAAATGGTTACCCCAGCTGTGCAGCGGAGCTTAGGAGAAGCTCAGCGTAATACAGCAGGTTTCTTAAATCTGTGGTTTAAAACTTTTACTGAAAATGTGAAAGCTCCAAGTATAGAGACTGCATTAATCTATGATATAGAAGGAAACGTCATAGAAGCAGGGAAAAACTATTATATCGTACCAAGTGAATCTCCTTATCAAGGTCTAACATTTGAATGGTATTTAGCAAATCGTTACGATTATGTCACTCTTGCAAATAAAGAAAACAATGGTTTATCTGGTACACCTATGGAATTTGAATTCTACAAAGAAAATGATGCAAAGCTACACCACGGGGAGAGTATATATCTTCGCATGAAGCACTCAAATTACGACCAATTCCAATATTTAAATTGGTCTAATTATTCTAGCTGGATTCACCTTGCTCAAAAATCCGATAGTTTAGCTGATTTTAAAATTAAAATTAACCTGGATAATCCTACAGAATATAATATTTTTACAGATGACTATCCATTAAATTATGAAAATATAAATGCAAAGAAAAATTGGATTGTACTAGGTGAAAAAAAACAAAAACCTAGCTCATGGAAGTTTATCCCTGTTAGATAACCTAAAAAGAAAAGCACTCGTCCTTAATCAGAACGAGTGTTTTTTATCATTAATAACTAAAGGATTTAAAACTTTAGAGGCAATTCTTCTAATGATCTCATTAGGTAGTTTTCTTTCCATTTTATTTGCTCTCTTTCACCTTGTATCTGTATATCTGGAAAACGGTGTAACAGTGTAGAAATTGCAATTTTTGCTTCTAAACGAGCGAGTGGTGCACCAAGACAAAAATGACTTCCATGACCAAATGCAATATGACGATTGTTTTTTCTTGTAATATCAAATACATCAGCGTCTGGAAAGATCTTTTCATCACGATTAGAAGATGCTACGGATATAATAATTCTATCTTTTGATTGAATATCTTGTCCATGCATTGTAAATGGTTCTGCTGTCCAACGTAAAGTCGTTAGTTCAACAGGGCTATAAAACCGTAATGCCTCTTCAATTGCTGAATCAATTAAATCGGGATTTTGACGAAGTTTTTGTAACTGAGCTGGGTGCTCCAGCAAGGCCAAGGTCATATTTGTAATTAAATTTACTGTTGTTTCATGTCCAGCAACAATAAGTAACGTAATTGTCGAATATAATTCAGATGCATTTAATTTCGTTCCTTCACTTTCAGCCTTTATTAGTGCACTAATTAAATCGTCAGCAGGTTGTTCTCTCTTTTTACTAACTAAATGCTGTATATATTCAGCAAATTCTCCTAATTTTTGATTGTTTTTCTGCATGTCTTCTAACGTATGTGGGGTACTAATAATTGCCTGTGACCAAACTCTAAATTTGTGCTGATCTTCAAGCGGAACACCCAACATTTCACTAATTACCATAATAGGTAAAGGGAAAGCATAATCACTTACAAGGTTTATAGAATTATTATGTTCTATTTTATTTAATAAAGTATCAGCAATATATTGAATTTGGTCTTCAAGTTGTATAATCATTTTAGGAGTAAATGCCTTTTGAGCAAGTGATCGTAGACGATTGTGATCAGGGGGATCTGAGTTGAGCATATGATTTCTTAAAAGGTCCCTATTCTCTAAGGAAATAGGGACGTCCACGTCTTCTTCGTTATTGAATACGTTTTCAATATTTTTCATCAGTTTAGCATCTTTCAATAAAGAAATTGCGTCCTCATATCTTGTAATCAACCAACTTTGACTATTTTCTCCTGAAGATAAAGGATAAACAGGGTGACATTCGCGCAATTCTTTATAGATATCATATGCGTCCTGTTTAAATACAGGAGAAGATAACTGTGATTCGAATAATAGCTTAAAATTTAGTTCATTTTTCGAAGACATTTATATAACCTCCATCTTTATAAAGATCTAGGTCGCTGCAGCACCTAATTTGCATTATAAACCATCCAACTTCAAGAAAGGTAAGAATATTCCGATAAAATATTACTTTACTTGGTGAAATAAACAATTTAATCCTTTGATATATACCTACTTTAATATAATTTATATGTACCAAAGTTTTAAAATTACAATTATTTATAATTAGCATAAAACATTCTTTAATGCAAATCCCTCTCTTAATATCATAAAAGTATCGAGAAGAATATTGGATTTAGTTGGTTTGACTTGCGACATGTCAAAAAACTATGAATTCTTTCCTTACTTGCATGGAGAAAAAGGGCACTGGTGCAAAAGCTTTAGGACAATTACAATAAATCTACAAACCTTGGATATACTGATACTACTAATCTAAAGAGGATGCGTGATGGGTATAGAAAAGGAAAATGTATTCAAATGGAAGTATTATCAGCCTAATTGTTTTGTTAACGGTAAGATGGTATCTACGGTACAACCTCAGTTTTCGTGATGTAGTTGAAATGATGGAGGAACGGGGCTTATCCATTTCTCATACAACGATTATGCGTTGGGTTCATCAGTACGGTCCTGAATTTGACAAATGAATCTGACGTCACCTTAAACAAACAAGTGACTCCTGAAGGGAAGATGAAACATTTATGAAAATAAAAGTTCAATGGATGTACCTGTATCGTGCTGTTGATTCGAAAGGAAATACAATCGATTTTACCTGAGCAAAACACGAGACCTGAAGGTTGCAAAACGCTTTTTCAAGAAGGTCTTGCAGTCTTTTCATGTTTCAAAACCTCGTGTTATAACAGTCGATAAAAATCCAGCTTATCTTATAGCAATTGAACAATTGAAAAAAGAAAAAAAGCATACCTGGTGGTATGCGACTTAGACAACAAAAGTACCTAAATAACATAGTAGAACAAGATCATTGCTTTATAAAGAAGCGAATTCGATCTATGCTAGGATTCCGATGTTTTGACACAGTTACATCTATTCTTTTTGGAGTAGAAGCCATACATATGATTAAAAAAGAACAGGTCGATTTACGGGACCAATCCGTCCAAAACGAGAAAGAATTATCCATCAATTGTTTGGACTTACAGCATAAGATACGATTCCGTTAGAAATCTATGCGCTTTATTATCTGCTATTCTATCTTTACACCAGAACTCTTTGCAATGTTCGGTACAGTTGCTCTTTCTAGTGCTCATTAAAAAAAGTAAAACCTACCGCACCAAAGGGTCCTTTAGTCATAAGCTTCACTAATTGTTGTGCAGTATATTTCGGTGAATATTTCATGTCATTTTGAAGCCACCAAATTGCCATCCCAACAACACAGGAAGTGAAGAAACGTAATACCATATCCTTTGGAATATCTGATTCATGTTCCCCAATTTTAAGCTCGATGTAATTTCGTTCAAGGTTATCCATAATAGTCTGCTGCATTTGTAGATTAAAATCATGAATGCCATGGGGCCCAAACATGGTTTTATAAAAGTCTGCATGTTTTACCATACACTCAAATATTGACTGCAAAACTTCCTCGAGTTTCGAAAAATCTATTTGATGTCCCTGCACATGGGTATATAGGACCATCTTACTTGTCAACTCTTCTAGTACACCCTCGCTAAGCTTTGTTAACAAATCTTGTTTATCCCTGTAATGCGAGTAAAATGTTGCCCGATTGATGAGTGCCTCATCTGCGATGTCTTGTATGGTAATAGCATCGTATCCCTTTTCCGCTATCAGTTTGATAAAAGCATCATATATAAATTTTTTGGTTCGTATAATCCGCAAATCCGCTTTTTTCAACATTTTATATCTCCCCGTTCGTTATTGTCATTATAGACAACAGATTTCATCCTTTTGTTTTTTATCTTACATTTATGCCTTAAATATAAATTGAATTTTATGGAAAAAGCGATATAATTCCATTATAAACAACATGAATTTATTATCAACTACACATTGTTTGTTATCTAACTATCTGTTTGTTAAACAAATGCTAGGATCAATAATTTAAAAGATATATAGTAAAGCAATTTTTTAAACAAAAGATGGTTCTAGGTATCCTTTTAGGCATTGTGGCTGCTGTTATCATCACTAGTTTTGCTTTTATGAAATATTAGATAATCCGCTAATTTTGCTTGTAGAAGTGTAGTAAATACAGTTCGAAAGAAAGATACAAACAAATAAAACCAAAAATAAGAGTTAAAGCTATGGTACCTATGTGCCTGAAAAAAACATACTAACGATTATCTAGATGAAAATAGAATAAAAGTAAAAACTTATATATCGACTGTATTTCTTATACATTAATATATATATGTAGTTAATGTGATTAAGGGGATGAGAATAATTAAAAAAAATATTATTTTTGCACCAGAAACTTTTAACTTGGCCGAAACTACCAGATCAATAGAAGTAGCAAAGAAATGTTCCGAATACTTTCATTGCATATTTATAGGCTACTCTAGAAAATATGCTTATCTTATTGAAAAAGCTAATTTTAAATTTATCCACCTTGAACCAATTTTAAGTGAAGAAGATATCACTCAGCTCATGAAAGTCGATCAGATGAAGGGCATAAAACATCCCTTTACATACAAACATCTCAAAAAAAGAATTGAGAATGAGAAAAGAATTATAAATACTTACTGCCCGGCAGTTGTTGTTATCGGAACTACATTAAGTATGTTTATTTCAGCGAGAGCTTGTCAAACACCACTTGTATATATTAAACCACTAGCATATACAAGAACTTTTTTATTAAAAGGACACCTAGAATTACCTTCTATAATTAATAAGCTTTTCTTACCTGAAAAATTTGCTATGAATCTCTATAAAAAGGTTGCTTTAGGTATTACTTATAAACCAAAATCTTTCTCTAAATTGGCAAAAGAAGAAGGAATAGAACTTCCAAAATACACCATAGATGCACTAGATGCCGATTATAATTTAATTACAACCATTCCTGAAATTAGTGGTGTGGACGATCTTCCTGCTAACTATAAATATATTGGCCCGGTTTATGCAAAACTGGATACGCCCATACCTTCATTTTTAGATAGTCTTCCCACTAATCAACCAGTTATTTACTTTGCAATGGGAAGCTCTGGAAGTAAAGAAATTGTCATGAAAATCTTACATGTTTTAAAGAAGCTACCTGTAATAGTTATATGTCCTATGAAGAAAATACTTGCGTCTAGTGGTAATGTTTTTTCTAGTAATAAGAATATAATTCTTTGTAATTTGCTACCTGCCCATAAATTGGGAAACATAATAGATTTATCTATTATTCATGGCGGGGAAGGGACAGTTCAAACAGCTTGTTTGTCTGGAAAACCATTTCTTGGGCTTGGACTGCAAGCAGAACAAAAGGTCAATATAAATGAATGCGTTCTATTTGGTAATGCATTAGCTCTTAAAAGAAAAGATATAACAACTAAAAAGCTGGGTGAACTAATACAATTTTCTTTAACAAATAAAGAGATGCATGATAGAGCAGAAAAAATGCAGGAGCTTTTAGAAGATATTGATGGTCCAGTAAATGCTGCTAACTTCTTAATAAATCATTTTGCTATAACATAAAAGAATAATGGAGGCTTACCATGAATAAAGTATACGATAAAATCATTAGCCATTTGGCTGAAATAACAGGTTATGATCAAAGTGATATTGCTGTAACTGATTCGTTAGTTAATAATCTTGGCCTTGATTCAATGATGATTATGGATTTTCATAGATTAGTAGTACATGACTTTCCTGAGATGAAAGAAGTAGACTTGGAAGAAGTTTTTCAACAAGAGGATACAACCGTAGATGACATTTTATTTTTAGTATATAAAGAAATAGGGATGGAGGTGAAACAAGAGACAGCTTCATTACTGGATGATTTCACTGAAGTTAAAGAGTTTCATAAATATCTTAAAAGCAGAGAATACATTCCTTATTTCAGAAAAAACCATGGAATAGCATCAAATAGAATTATTATAGGTGGAGAAGAGAAGATAAATTATTCCACTTACAACTACCTCGGTATTAATGGTTCAAAAATAATTAACCAGGGCGTCATTGAAGCGATAAATCGTTATGGAACGAGTGTTTCTGGTAGTAGGTTACTTAGTGGAGAAATTGAAATCCATCAAAATCTTGAAAGTAAAATTGCTGAATTTTTAGGTGTAGAAGATGCTCTAATTCAGGTTGGAGGACATAGTACTAACGTTAATACTATAGGGAATATTGTCAATCAAGAGGACTTAATTCTACATGATGCATTGGCTCATAATAGTATTATACAAGGTGCAATTCTTTCTAATGCCAAGCGAAAACCGTTTAAACATAATGATATGGATCATCTAGAAGATGAGCTGAAAAAGCTAAGATCGAAATTCCGTAGGGTTTTAATTGTGGTAGAAGGTGTTTACAGTATGGATGGAGATATCTGTAAATTACCAGAACTAATTAGAATAAAAGAAAAGTATAATGCTATTCTCATGGTGGATGAGGCGCATTCAATTGGTACTATTGGTAGGAATGGTAGAGGTGTTACAAGTTATTATGATGTTAATCCTAAATCAGTAGATATTCTAATGGGAACATTAAGTAAGTCCCTTAATAGTTGTGGGGGATATATTGCTGGTAGCAAATCCTTTATTAAATATTTAAGATTCAATTCACCTGGATTTATTTTCAGTGTAGGAATGACACCAGCTAATGCAGCTGCGGCATTGGGGTCGTTAACAATCTGTGAAAAGGAAGAAAATTTATTTGTAAGATTAAAAGAAAACCATACTTATTTCTTAAATGAATTAAAGAAACTAGGAGTTGATACAGGTAAAAGCTATGACACTCCAGTAGTACCTCTAATCATTGGAAACTCTGATGATGCTCTTAAATTCTCGGAAATATTATTTAAAAATGGAATAAATGCGATGCCAATAATTTATCCTGCAGTAAAAGAGAGTGAAGCTAGAATAAGATTCTTTATTTCAGCTGCTCATTCAAGAGAAGACCTGGATATGACTTTAAAAGTAATTAAAGAAAACATTCAAAGTTTATCCACGTACAATGAGTCCGTGTTAATACCTTTATAAATTACGTGGAAATTTATATAGATAGGGAGCCTTTTGCTTCCTATCACTTAATTTTAAGAGAAGAGGAGGTCACTAAATGCAATACAGTTTGTTAATGAGCAAATATCAATCATATTCTCCAAACAAAGGTTATAAGTTACCAGAGAAGTCCATTCGTATAAACAGTTTAGTTCAATTATCTAAGATTGTAGGGATAAGAGATACTCCTTTGTTCCAATTACTTTTGTTTTCAAAAGTTAAAAACTATATAAGATTTATTGTATTAAGGAAGATATATCAAAATTTTGATAATGTTCAAGAAATGACAATAGGAAATATGCATCATAATATATTTTATTCATTTATGGATTTAGGTATCCAGTTAGGGATGATTTCACAAAAAGAGAATGTATACACATTAAATCAACAATACCTTTTAGCAGTAAAGGATAGAAACAGCTTAGTTGAATTTGAAGATAAAGATTATTGTAAGACTGTAAGTAAAATACAAAGTGATTACAAGTTCATTGAGTGTGTAATTAATACAGAACATAATACAACATTAGGGAAAATAATGGAGAAACTAGATTTTGTATATATTAAAGAGGTTCTTACCTATTTACAAGAAATTAATGAATTGAACTTTTTTAAACAAATAGCTCCTAGGTTTTCAGAAGATTTCTATACAGATCTTGGAGAATTAGCGTTTAATATTTACACAAAAGAAAACTATGCAGCTTTTATTTCTCAAAAGCAATTCAAGTCACTTCTAGACATTGGTTGCGGAAATGGAAATTTTATCGATGTTCATTTGAGGTCTGACGATAAACAAATTGTTGGTGTAGAAAGACAAAAAAAAGTATTTGAGAAACTACAAATTAAATATAAAGATAAGTCAAATGTTGTTATACATAACGAAGACATTATAGATCTTTCTTTTGATTGCAAATTTGAAATGATTAATATGAGCTATATGCTATTTTATCTTACTCAAGACGAAAAAGAAAAGCTTTTCAAGAAACTAAAAGAAATTTTGCATAGGGATGGTTCTATAATAATTTGTCAGTATTATCCGGATTTTGAGGTTTATCAAGAACTAATTGCTAAGCATAATAAGGATTGGAATCTTATATCTCGCTTTAAATATGATATTTGTAATAGTATTCTCCAAGCTGAGGTTGTATTAAATAATATGCTCATTGATTTTGCTCAAGCGGAGCAGTGGAATCTGTTCCTTCCTCTATTAGATACATGTGGATTTGAAGTGAGTGAAATTGCACCAGCAGATGATACATATTATTCATATTTTATTACAATTAAACATAAAAGTGGAGGTACAAATGATTAAAGCTACTAATGTTATAAAAGTCTTTAATGCAAATAAGCAAAATGAATTAAAAGTGTTAAGAGGAATTGATTTAGGTATAAATAAGGGTGAACTATGTACAATTATTGGGACATCAGGATCGGGTAAAACTACGCTTCTCAAATGCTTATCTGGGCTAGAAAGTGTTACTTCAGGCGATATTCAGGTAAACAAAAGAAGTATAGGAAATCTCACTAAAAAAGAAGTAAATATTTTTAGAAAAAATGATATTGCTTTTGTTTTTCAAGAATATAACTTAATTGATGATCTAACTTTACATGAGAATATCTATTTAGAACATGATGTCACTGAAGAAATTGAAAATCTTATCGATGAGTGGGATATTCGTAAAGCAATTAATTTATTCCCTAATCAATGTTCAGGAGGTCAACAGCAAAAAGCTGCCATATTAAGAGCTTTAGTGAAAAAAGCAAAAATACTGTTTTGTGATGAACCTACCGGAGCGCTTGATGGTAATTCATCTAAGGAGGTTCTAACAGTGTTGCAAAAGCTACAAAAAAGTCATCAAACTACAATTGTTCTTATAACCCATAATGAACAAATTATAAAAATTTCTAATCGCACAATCACTATTCGTGACGGGAAAAAGGTTAGTGATGTAGTAAATGAAGATATTGAATTAGCGGAGAATTTACAATGGTAAATCAATATGTTAAGGGGAAATTTAGAAAACGTACAATAAGGAGATTAAACACTTATAAATTAAAGCTTCTAGTTATATTTCTTGTTACTTTTGCAACAACTGGTATCTTTATAAGCTTTTTTGTTGGCACTAGTAGCGTTCTACAATCGGTTGAAAAATTCAACAGCGAATATAACGTAGAGGACGGTATATTTATAACTAATGACGATATAGACGAGAAATTTAAGGATATTTCCTTCGAACAAATTAAAAATGGAGAAGTGAGAGAAGATGGCAGTACCGTCCGAATATTCCAGTCAAGAAAAAAAATTAATAAATATCAAGTGACCAGTGGTCGTGATATTCAAAACAATAAAGAGATTTTAATTGACAATAACTATTTAAAAGCAAATAAATTAGCGCTCAATGATGAATTGACCTTTAATGGAGAAAAATTAAAAATAGTTGGAACTGCAATATCACCTGATTATATTACAACCAAAAATAGTAATCTAGTGTTGCAAGCTAATTCTGAAGTTTTTGGTATAGCATTTGTAAACGAAGAAACGTTTCAAAGGCTATTCGGTAATGAATTCTCTTCATATTATGCTTATACTAGCAATCTAGATGTTCAAGAGGTTTCGAAAATCGTTAAACCAGTTTATATAAATGATTCTCAAAACAACACGAGGATACAACAAGTAATAGGTGATGCAAAAGCGCCAAGGGATCTTGCGTTGCTTTTAACATGCTTACTATATCTAATAGTGGGGGTTCTTTTAAGTGTTTACCATTTTGAAGTATCCAAGAAAGAATCAAATAACCTAGCAACATTTAATAAGTTAGGCTTTAACAAATGGATCCTTTTTAAACATTATATAACTGAAACAAGTTTAACAATCTTAATTGCATGGTTAATTGGTGGTACAATCGGTATATTTTTGATTGAAATCATTATGCAAATGAATAGCCAAATATATAATTATCCCATTTTGCAAATTGATTATAAATTATTGACAGAATGTTTGGTTTTCTCTTTGGCTATTGTTTTATTGATTAACTTTTTGTTAGTTTATCAGTTTTATATAAAATATAAAAAGAAGAAAAATAAAATTAAAGCTATAAGAAAAAGAAGCAACAAAATTATGAATTTCATTCCTTTTACTTACCGGTATCGTTTAAAGCGGATAAATAGAAATAAAAAGGAAATGGCTTTGTTTATAGTATTGATTTTCTTTGTAGGTTTACTAATTAATTTTTCGTTTTTATTGAAAGACTCTGTAACTAAATATGTCGATGACTTAGCATCAGAGAATATTTTTGAAGAAATCTTGTTCTTAAATCCACCTAATCAACACGATATCAAAGGTGAAGAGTTTAAACTATATAACTTATATGATGAAGGAGGTATTACACAAAATGTTTATGTAATGGGTTCTGATTCTAAGTTCTATAATTATAATCTCAAATTGGAAGATGGAGATGTAATAATTACTCAAGCATTCTCTGATAAATATGGAAAAAAGGTAGGAGATAAATTACTACTAAAAGATGTAACTAATCAAAAAGATTACTCATTTAAAATTAATAAAGTCAACAATGTTACTACAGTGAGTAATATATATTTAGTTTCTGATAACGAAGAGATTTTTAACCATAAAACATATTCAGTACCTGCAGTAGCTCTATCAAAACCATATGATAATGCTAACAATAGTGGGATAGAAGCTACACTGACTAGGGACGAGATAATAACTTCCGGAAAAAATATCTTAGATGTTATAAACAAACAGATCACACTTATTTTAGGACTTGCAATAGTTCTACAAGTTGCATTACTTTACTCACTTCTTGAGTTTAGTTATCAAAATAGTATCAAATCAATTAAGACATTAAAATTAGAAGGTTATTCATTAAAAGAACTAATGAGAATGCATTTTGCTTTTAGTTTTCCTATTTTGGTCTTAACTATTATTGGATCATACCTTCTATCAAGAATAGGTGTAAGAGTATTTTTGGATCAGATTATGTTTGACTTTGTCAACTTTGTTAGAGTTACTGATAATCGAAACATTATATTTGCAAGTAACGGAATGATTATTGCCGTATTTACCTTCTTCTTAATAAGAATAAGGTCAAAAATGAAATACATTTGAAATGAAAATGGAGGTAAACGAGTTTATGAATAGAGTCGTGGTAACAGGAATAGGTATTGTTTCACCAAATGGTATTACTAGAGAAAGTTCCTGGGAAAGTATTGTTAACCTTGAAAATGGTATTATTCCTTCCAAATATGAAAATACAAAATTTGTTGGAGAAGTAGATGACATTTTTAATGAACCACTTACTACAAAGGATAAGCGGTATATGGATCGTTGTACTCAAATGGCTGTAATTGCTTCAAGAGAAGCTGTTAAAGATGCAGATTTATTAATTAATGATGAAAATAATGAAAACATTTCTGTGTTTGTTGGAAGTTCTGTTGGGGGCATTCGTGCCCTCGCAGATGAGTTTGGAACTGCAGCTGTAAAAGGTGTAGATCAAATGACAATGCTTGTAATACCTAGAAATCTAATTAATATGATAGCAGCAAATATTAGTATTGATTTAGGTTTAAAAGGTGAATCTCTTGCTTACTCAATCGCCTGTGCTTCAGGAACAGTAGCGATAGGAGAAGCATTTAAAAAAGTTCAAAATGGTAGCAAAAAAGTAATATTAGCAGGTGGAGCAGAAGCATGTGTTATTCCACAAGTTATAGAAGCTTTCAGAAAGTTAAGAACCTTGACAAACTCTAAAACTTTAGATAAAGCTAGTGTCCCTTTTTCAAAAGATAGATCTGGATTTGTAATGAGTGAAGGGGCGGCCTTTCTTATTCTTGAAGAACTTAATCATGCAAAGGAGCGTGGGGCTCATATCTATTGTGAAATAGAAGGTTATGGAAGCTCATCAGATGCTACTTCATTATTGGCGCCTGACTTCAATGGTGTTACAAGATGTATGGAAAATGCATTAAATGATGCTAAATGCAGTTCCAATGAGATAGAGTACATAAATGCGCATGGTACATCTACCAAACTAAATGACTTAACTGAATCAAAGGCTGTAAAGAAGCTATTTAATCAAAATCCTTTAGTATCCTCAACTAAATCTATACATGGGCATGCTTTAGGAGCAGCTGGAGCAATTGAAACAGCATTATGCTGTATGATGATTAAAAAAGGAAAATTAATTCCCACTATTAATGTATCAAGGGATAGTGTGGGAGAGGATATAGAAGTTAACCTTCTTTTAGAAGAAGTATCTAATTATAATGGTGGTAAGATCCTAAATAATTCATTTGCGTTTGGTGGACATAATGCCTCAATTTTATTATCAAAATTTCAGGATTAATTATGGATATTTTCTTTTGTAAGATAAATAAAAACCAAAGTAATCTTATATCAAAAAGAATTCTTACCAAACGAGCTATACAGAGATTAAAAAGAACTACACATCCTAAAAGAAAGCTTCATATTATGTACAGCGATCTACTTATACAGTATGTACTGTTCACAAAACAACGAATGAAATATCCGTTAAGTATAACCTATAATATGCGAGGAAAACCTCTATTATCGAAAGGCTTTTTTAATATTTCAAATTGTAATGAATGGGTTATGTGTACTTACAGTGATAATGCTGCCGTAGGGGCTGATATTGAGGAATATAAGCGGTGCAATCATGAGTTAGCTCAATTCTTCTTTACTAAAGAAGAACTAAAATACTTATTAACTCTATCACAAAGAGAACAAATCAATTTTTTTACAGATGCATGGACTTTTAAAGAAAGTTATGTGAAATGTAAAGGGATTAGTTTATTTGATATTAAAAACAATATTAATTCACCGTTAGTAAGGAATTATTCTATTAAGGATGACACAGAAATTGAAGGTGAATTATTTCATTATGTACGTGGGGTTATTGAAAATTATAGTTGGTGTTTGTTAAGCGAAAAGAACTTTACTAACTATAATATTAAGTTAGTGTGCTATTCGCAAATTATAGAAACTTTAACTAACATACATAGGGGGAATTATGCAGAGCATTTACATGACTAACCACTTTAATAAAATTTATCAACAAAGAGAAGAATTTGCTAATGAAATACAGCATTTCAAAAACAAAGAATGGGAAAGGCCTTATAAAGATAAGTGGTCTTTTGGAGAAACATATTATCATTTATACTTAATGGTCAGGCGTTTTCGACAATTAAATAAGTTATATTTACCACTGTTTAGACCAATTGCTGCTGCAAGAAAAAAATCACCTTACAAAACGCATAGTACGGACATATATACTGAATATAAAGAGAAACACAACAAACCAATGAAAGCACCTTTTATTTTACTACCACCTAAAGGAATAGAAGGTGAAATTTCATTTGAAAGATTAATTCAAGAGCTAGATAATGAAACGAAGAATTTAGAAAAAATACTTTCTAAAATCGAAGATGACATTGCTGGCCACATACGTTTCCCTGATCCAATCGCTCATAACCCAAACTTAATACAAAGTATTCATTTAATAGGTATACATGAAAAACAACATTTCTATTTATGCAAAAAATATTATAACTTAAATTAATGTGTCTCTATTAGAGATATATTAATTTAGGTCCTGGTGCAAATAATCCACAAACTAAAAATAGCAATATAAATTCCTAACGGAATCGCTTGTTAAGCAATTAATTCAAACAACTGTTTGTTAACTACTTATCATGCTTCCTACTTTAGCTTGTTTTTCGAAGAGCAATCTGTACAAGTAAATGCTAGCAAACATGTTGGCCTATGCGAACTTACATTCAGCTCCCACCTAAAAGTGTTGTTTCACACCTTCATATTTTTGAGGGGGAGTCTTCTGGAAGAAAATGATAAATGAAATAGTTTATATTGCAATTGCTGAAAATAAGCAAGTATGCATTTTATATCAAATACAAAATATGTTCCGAATGGGAGAATTATGATTAAATGCTGAAAAGGTAACAACTTTGTTACTTTTTGTTGATATATGTCGATTTTAATGTTATATTCATAACAACAAAGAAAGAGTAAACAAAAACCCTTATCTAGTGATATTTCAGAATTTTTAGTTTTCTCTACCTATGTACTTCTTGTGTCGAAGAAGTTTGTGCATTTTTTTCCACTCTTTCTTTGTTCACCCTACATAAGAAAACAATCTGTTTTTATACAGGTTGTTTTCTTTTGTAAAAATATAATTTATTTTATTATTTTAAGGTATTTGTTTAAGTAAGACATGTACTATGAATTATAATGTTCATTGCTTATTTATCCTATAATTATTATGTAATAATTATAGGATTTTATTTTTAAAAAAGATTTTTGCTAATGATTTATCATTTTAGCCAGAAGACTCCTTCCTCAAGGAACGCGAAGTGAGTAGGTGGGAGATGAATTGGCTTCGAACAAGGGATGGCAGGAAGCCATCTTAATTGTTCGAAATACATAAACTGTTGCTTTACTACCTATCGAATGTACGTTTGTTGTATGATAGACACATATCGAAATGGGGGTGAAACGAATGATGATTAATAAAGCATATAAATTTCGTATCTATCCAAATAAAGTACAAGCGACCCTAATCAATAAAACGATTGGCTGTTCTCGTTTTGTATTCAATCATTTCCTATCTCTATGGGATAATGCATACAAAGAAACAGGAAAAGGTTTGACATATGGTACATGCTCTGCCAAACTTCCTGCCATGAAGAAAGAGTTTGTTTGGCTAAAAGAAGTGGATAGTATTGCGATTCAGTCGTCTGTTCGCAACCTTGCGGATGCTTATACACGCCTTTTCAAAAAACAAAACAATGCCCCGCGTTTCAAATCTAAGAAAAACAACGTGCAATCTTATACCACAAAACAAACAAATGAAAACATTGCCGTTGTAGGAGAAAAAATAAAATTGCCAAAACTAGGTCTTGTTCGCTTTGCCAAAAGTCGTGAAGTAAAGGGACGCATTTTAAATGCTACAGTTAGACGGAACCCTTCTGGCAAATACTTTGTGTCATTGTTAGTTGAAACAGAAGTGCAAGAACTTCCGAAAACACATTCTTACATTGGAATGGATGTGGGACTAAAAGATTTCGCCATTTTGTCAGATGGAACAACCTATAAAAATCCGAAGTTTTTTCGATTATTAGAAGAGCAGTTGGCAAAAGCACAGCGTATTCTTTCTAGAAGAATGAAAGGATCTTCTCGATGGAATAAACAACGAGTAAAAGTAGCTAGAATTCATGAATACATGACGAATGCTAGAAAAGATTACTTGGACAAAATCTCGACTGAAATCATCAAAAACCACGATGTTATTGGTATAGAGGATTTGCAAGTATCAAATATGTTAAAGAATCATAAGTTAGCAAAAGCAATTAGTGAGGTATCATGGTCACAGTTTCGAATCATGTTGGAATATAAGGCAAAATGGTACGGCAAACAAATCATTGTCGTATCGAAGACATTTGCTTCAAGCCAATTATGTTCTTGTTGTGGATATCAAAATAAAGACGTTAAAAATCTAAACCTACGTAAATGGGACTGCCCTTCTTGCCTTACACACCATGATAGGGATATTAACGCAAGTATCAATCTAAAGAATGAAGCGATAAGGCTTCTAACCGCAAGGACTGTGGAGATAGCCTAATAAATTAGAGTTCGATAGAACTTTTTACTTAGGAATCCCCCTCTTCTAAACGAAGTGAAAGTAGGGGTAGTTCAAATATCTAGTATGTTATCTTTTTCTTTTTTAAGGAACAAAAAGATGATGTAGCATAATGAAAAAGTTGCTGTCCTAAAGGACAACAACTTTTTTCTATACTGGTGCAAAAAAATTAATAATTTCATTGAGCAAGACAATCGTTATTTAAATTGTCTGGGTTTTAAAAACTTCGCTATGATTCTCGCGCGATAAACATAAAAAATCAGTAGTGTAGATCAAGGGATTGGTTCAAACTACTGACTTTTATGATATTTCTCGTCCATTAATTGGCTGAACTGGTCGGTTATTCGTTGGGAATAATTTATGGAACACTTTAATTTGTTTTTTGGACATCTCTAATGTCTGTTTCATCACAATCCATTGGACATTTTCAGTACAAGGAGGTGTGGTCAAAGACCCCATGTAATGGAATGATGAATGATCTGAAGGAAGAATCTGTTTTACATCAATGGTATGTTGCACATCGGCCTTTATATTTTTTCTGTGCGGGAGATTTTGCCACATAGCTGCAAAACCTTCGTTTTTTTGTCCTTCTTTTATCATAATACCTACGACTGCTAACTGACCTTGATCATTTTGATGGACTAGATGTAATTCCATATCTGCATGTTTTCCTTCAAGTTGGTGCTCACTTGGTGTATGAAAATGGAATTGTTTTAATGTGTAACGACTTCCTCCTAGCGTGAGATAATCATCAGAACTATTTGCTTTTCCCTCAATACTATGCCCATTATTTTTAATAGAAAATGATATTGGTTGATAGTTTATTTGCAAAGGATTATTATCAACTGTTGATTTTATTTGTTCTGTTTTGATATCTATTGGAGATTGTTCTTGCCCATTTAAACACATTTTGTATTCTGAGTTCAATTCCCCCCAGTGCTCTGGACCAGTAGCCCCTTCATATGACCACTGTGTATTTTTCTTCGTAGATTGTTTTTGCGGAGCCTCTTGTTTTGCTGTGTTACATCCCATCAACACTACACTCATTGTTAATATAAGGGGAGTTTTATAAACAAACTTTAAGCCTTTCATACTGTTTCCTCCTTAGATGATAAAATATTGTATTTAAAGAATATTGCTTGTAACTAAAGGTTCTGTTATAAATTCGCCAAAAATATTAAGAATTTAGAGAAGCATCCCTCAATAGTTATGCAATTTAAGTTATTAAATAGAAAAATGGAATACGGAAGCTATGCAGTTAATTTATGAGAAAAGGAATAACTACGCTTCTTACCCAAGTTAGAAAATCTTTATACAAATTCAGGTTGCAAGCAATAATTTTTAAATACTATGAGAAATGGAAGTAAGAGCGTATTACATTTCTATCGTTCTATTTGTCTTCATGTATTACTAAATAGAATAACTTTAACCATACCCACAATCGATTATGTAATCTAATTATGATTCAAATTAATTAACCTGGTCATATTTAGTTGGCATTACTGTATTCATTCCGAAGCATGGATGTTTTGTCATTCCTATATTTATCATCCTCGTTTCTAATTGATATTGACTTTCAATTTATATTTATTATAATTATATATAAATTATTAAAAAAAAATCAATATAGATTTATATTCCTTGATGTGATACTATGTATTTCTGGTTATGTTGAAGAGTTTTCAACAAGAAGTTATTTTCCTAAAGCTACGAAATAGAGAAATCAGTTTAATTGGATCCACCTTCCATCAACATCAAGTTAAAGAACGGCCCAAATATAAAAAGATTGAACACTCAAGATGAAAATGTACAATTTTGTTTTAAGCGCGTCATAAAATTTATAAGTTGGTGGAGAGATATGATGAACTCTACTAGTTAGTGGCAATATTAGTCTGTGAAAAAAAATGTCGAATTTGTGTGAATTTTGTGATTTTTTGTCTTGTGATACTTTATATTTAGTGCTAAACTCATAATACAAAGAAAGAGTAGCCGAAAATATCTCCATCCGAGCAAAAAAGACTGAAGATTCAGTCTGATTGTCAAATGAATAATATTCATGTTTACTACTCTTTCTTTGTTTTATTTTATATATAATATTGAACATTATGAATAGATAGCGGGGTGAATGGAATGTAATTATTCGGTAAAATTAGAGGATAAGTATTCTGTTGTTTGTCTGACATCTTAATGAATAACATACTTATTACAAATATTTGTAGAGAGAATTGAGATGTTTTTTTCAATCTAGCAATGAAAAATTTGAGTTCATACAAATAATTATGAATCTAGTCAACAAAATGAGAATTTCATTGAAGATTCGGTATAACGAGATTTAGCCATGGAGTTTATTATTCATGCAGATTTTAATTAAGATTCTAAATGCATAAGTAGACCAAAATTGATAAACGTTTTTGGTGATCTTTTTGAAAATTATAAGACTATCTAATTAAAAATCTGAGAAATGATTTCCAAGTGACATTTGAATAAACAAAATTATTTGTGATTTATATTTTTACTAAATGAATCAAGAATTAGGTAGTGGTTTAGAACAATTACTTAAGGACAATATTTTGTTGTATATAGGAGGGAGTATAAAATAAGAATCTTATCTCAAGAGGGGTATTAATTTACGTTTGGTTTCTTTAATTACAAAATCAATTACAAAAACTACAAAAACTATCTTTGGCATTTAAAAAGCCCTATATTACGGATGGGAGCATGAAAGAATGCCTATAGGAGGGGGAAAAAGATTCTGGT
This sequence comes from Bacillus cereus group sp. N31, assembly GCF_016483245.1. Classification (NCBI taxonomy): domain Bacteria; kingdom Bacillati; phylum Bacillota; class Bacilli; order Caryophanales; family Bacillaceae; genus Bacillus; species Bacillus cereus group sp. N31. The sequence continues at coordinate 53,757 of NZ_JAEHCH010000032.1, forward strand.
GAATAATGTTATAAATCATTTAAAAACGAGATTAAAAAACTTAATATATTGATATTATGAATATAAAAACAATAAAAAGTAATATCAATAAACTAATAGGGTTGAAATAAAAACATTATTAATCAGAAATGTATGCTCAAAATAAGACGGTAGATATGATATAAAATCTCGGGATTTTATAGGAATGATGAAAAACGTAACTTCGCCAGTTACAATTATATCGAAAATTGTTTAACTTGTAAATATTAAACTTAGTGAAAGTAATGTTACATTTAAAAAATGAAGTTTAGTAGAGTACAAGAGAATTATCTATAGAAATTTGTTTTCAAGCTTTATGTGTATAACGATTAAAAGAAATGGAATACCATCAGCCTATAAAGTCATTGTCATTGCATATTCATATTAGAGCCATCTAATTATAACTGATAGGAGAATGACATGATCAAGAGAGTGACTTCGATTTTTTCGATTCTAATGCTTTTTATATTTACTATAGGTCAGAGTTTCACATCGATAATAGCAAATGCACAGGAGTTAAATACAACAGGATTTGTTGATAGTTTTACAATCGATAAGACGACGCTTAACTCCGGAGAAACGACAAGAATGGCAGTACAGTTTAGTGATAAATCTGGGAATCAAATGAAAGCTGGAGATACATTAACATTAACATTACCTTCAGAATTGAAAGGATATAGTGGAACTATTCCATTAAATAATGATGCAGGTATTAATTTTGGTACTTGTCAAATAAAGACAACTAATGTTGTATGTACATTTAGTGATACAGTTGAGAAACTTAAAAATATTAGAGGGAATTTTTATTTCCAAGTTAAAGCAATTGATGTTGCACAAGGACAAACGGTAACAACTGAAACGAATTTAGGTACACAATTAGAAAAGAAAACGGTAACGATTATCGGCCCGACTGGTGGTGGAGGTGGCGGATCTTCACCATTTTCATATAAAACGGGTAGCATTCAACCAGAAAACACAAATGAAGTACAATGGGTTTTAAATGCAAATACTTCAAAACAAAATGTAGATAGTGATATTGTTTTGGTTGATACTTTACAAGAAGGGCAAACGCTTAATCAAGATAGTCTCCGTATTGGAGGATTTGCCGCTCCAATGACACCACAAGAATTCCAAGCTCAAGGTTATGGAACGGTTACATTTATTGGTGATAATGGATTTAAAGCTATTATCAATAAAGATAAAGCCAATGGTCTTACTTTTGTTTTTCAATATAAAGCAAATATAACTGATAGTGGAAAGAAATTAGAAGCATTTTATAATAATTATACCGTAGACTACAAGGTTACAGGTGAAGAGCAAGTATCTAAATCAGATAGTGTTAGTGTTAAAAATATAGATCAGGGCGGCGGTGCGCAAGGCGATTTACCTCCTAAGGGAACGTTAAGAATTGTGAAGCACATTGCCGGTGATGAAACGAAACTTATACCAAATGTTTCATTTAACTTGTATACGGAGTCAGGTCAGCAAATTGGTAGTAAGTATACAACCGATCAACAAGGTATGGTCGAGGTTCCAAATTTAGACCCAGGTAATTACTATGTACAGGAGATTGCAGGTCCAAACTATTTGGATTTTGATCCTCAAGTAAAAGTACCTTTTACCATTGATGCAAGTGCTGATAAAGGTGTAAAGCTTGCTATTCCGAATAAAGTAAAAATGACATCTGTTTCAGGAACGAAAACATGGAATGACAACAATGCAACAGATCGTCCAAGCTCAATCAAAATAGATTTACTGCAAAATGGAAATTCAATCAAAACACAAGACGTAACAGCAGCGAATAACTGGAATTATACGTTTGCAGATTTACCTGCATATGATAATGATGGTAATGCTTATACGTATACAATAAAAGAACAACCAGTAGCGGGATACAAATCAGAAGTGAATGGCTACAACATTACAAATACAAAAGATGCAAAGACATCTGTTTCAGGGACGAAAACATGGAATGACAACAATGCAACAGATCGTCCGAGCTCAATCCAAGTAGATTTACTGCAAAACGGAAATGTAATCCAAACACAAGAAGTAACAGCAGCAAATAGTTGGAATTATACATTTGCAGACTTAGCACAATACGATATGAACGGTGTTGCTTATACGTATACAGTAAAAGAGCAACCGGTAGTGGGATACAAATCAGAAGTAAATGGCTACAACATCACAAATACAAAAGTAGCGAAAATGACAGTAGAAGGAACGAAGAAGTGGAAAGACGGAAATGCAACAGATCGTCCAAGCTCAATCCAAGTAGATTTACTACAAAACGGAAATGTAATCCAAACAAAAGAAGTAACAGCGGCAAATGATTGGAAATATTCATTTACAAATGTAGAATCATATGATGTGAATGGTAGTGCCTATACGTATACAGTAAAAGAACGACCAGTAGCGGGGTACAAATCAGAAATAAACGGTTATGACATTACAAATACAAAAGTAGGTCAAACAACGGTAGAAGGAACAAAAACTTGGAAGGACGGAAACGCAACAAATCGTCCGACAACAATCAAAGTAGACTTACTACAAAATGGTCAAGTAGTTGCGACGCAGGAAGTAAGTGAAGCAACAGGTTGGAAATATGGATTCAAAGACTTAGCAGCATATGATGTCGAAGGAAATGCATATAAGTATGAAGTAAAAGAACAACCGGTGGATGGATATAAAGCAGAAGTAAACGGTTATGACATTACCAATACAAAAGATGCAAAAACATCTGTTTCAGGAACGAAAACATGGAATGACAACAATGCAACAGATCGTCCGAGCTCAATCCAAGTAGATTTACTGCAAAACGGAAATGTAATCCAAACACAAGAAGTAACAGCAGCGAACGGTTGGAATTATACATTTGTAGACCTAGCGCAATATGATGCAAATGGTGTTGCTTATACGTATACAGTGAAAGAAAAACCGGTAGCGGGATACAAAACAGAAGTAAATGGCTACAACATTACAAATACAAAAGTAGCGAAAATGACAGTAGAAGGAACAAAAACGTGGAAAGACGGAAATGCAACAGATCGTCCGACAATGATCAAAGTAGACTTACTACAAAATGGAAATGTGATCAAAACACAAGACGTACTAGCAGTAATAGGTTGGAAATATATATTTGCAGATTTAGAAGCATACGATGCGAATGGAGTAGCTTATCAATATGAAGTGAAAGAACACCTAGTAGCGGGATACAAATCAGAGATAAGCGGTTATGATATTACGAATACAAAAGTAGGACAAACAACGGTAGAAGGAACAAAGACATGGAAAGACGGAAACGCAACAAATCGTCCAGAAATGATCAAAGTAGACCTACTACAAAATGGTAAAGTAATTGATACAAAAGAAGTGAGCGCAGCGGGCGAATGGAAATATGCGTTTACAGACTTAGCGGCATATGATGCCGAAGGAAATGCGTACAAGTATGAAGTAAAAGAACAACCAGTAGATGGATATAAATCAGAGGTTCATGGTTATGACATTACAAATACAAAAGTAGCGCAAACAACAGTAGAAGGAACGAAGACGTGGAAGGATGGAAACGCAACAAATCGTCCAGAAATGATCAAAGTAGACCTACTACAAAATGGTAAAGTAATTGATACAAAAGAAGT
>NZ_JAEHCH010000033.1:0-55949 GCF_016483245.1 Bacillus cereus group sp. N31
AGAATTAAGTGAATATAAAGCAATTTATATGATTCAAGATCATCTGTACTTAGTATATGAAGCTATACAACAAGACATTCAAGAAGTATCAAAAATTTTTCTTCGTCTGTTTGACCTCTTACAGAAAAACGGACGGAAATCCCATCGATATGAGAAAAAGACAGTTTTTGATATTTTAGGCGTTGTTTATAAGTGCACTGTATCCAATCTAAATAAGAAAATTGCATAACTTTTAAAAATACACCTTATTAAGGTTTATTTGGAATGCGTATTTTTAAAAACAAATAAACAAAATATCAAGCATGTAGACAAAAAGAACGGAAGTTCATGGAATACCCAACCTTAGCTTGATGGGCATGGGGTCCCGCCCACATTTTAACGAAAATATACGCTAAGCAAATTTCAACAGAATAAGAGCCGGATTTTCTACTCTGAGAAACATCCGGCTCTTATTCCTCATTTAGTTAGTTTGTAATTTGTTCTCTTCATATTCTTTCATTATTTTATAAAACGTATTTTTCTTGAGTTCTAACATTTCCATAAACATAACAGCAGTTATTTCTCCTCTTTTCCATTTTGAATAAGTTTCTTCTATTATATTCATTTGTTGTTTGCTTAAGGTCGAAAGGTTCACCTGAGGACGGCCTAAATGTTTTCCTTGAGACTTAGCTACCGCAATCCCTTCGGCTTGTCGCTGATGAATTTTTTTACGCTCTTGATCCGCAACGTAGGATAGCAAAGATAAAAATTGATCTTCCATTGATCGGCCCATATCACCCATCTCACGAAATTTCCGACTATCAAACAGGGTTTCATTTTCTAAAACTACGATATCAGCTTGTAATTCTCTTGTTATATATTTCCATTCTGAAATTACCTCATCATAATTGCGGCCCATACGATCTAAGGCATCTATGTAAACAATATCACTTGTACTTAATATCTTTCGTAATAATTGATATTGGGGGCGATCAAAATGTCGTCCACTTGCTTTATCGACAAAAATGCGTCGAGCTTCCACTCCTCGTTCGATCATCTTATGTAACTGACGTTGTTCATTTTGATCTTTTGTACTTACACGTATATATCCATAAATATTTGCCACGTTTTGTACGCTCCTCACATTTGTTACCACAATTATACCATTTTTGTTTATAAAGGTATTCATTAAAAATAAACGTTTATAAAATGATTTTAATCACCTTTATAAACCTGGTATTTTAACGTTTCATAGATAGGGCCCTTTAGTTTGTAAAGGTATACCTTTACAAACAGGTGATGTTTTTCAAAGAACCTATTATAAGCTTTTAATCATTTAAAGAGAGATACGATTAAGCAAATTTATTTTACATAATAAAGAAGATAACATGAATGAAATCTTGCTAAGAGCATTTTTGAACAAAATAAGCGGAAACACTCTGTTAAAAGTTATGAATTAACAACAATATTTGAAAGAATATTATAAAAATTAAAGAGTTATAAAATTTAATGGAAATTTTATAATCACCCTACTTTTTATTTAACTAATTTTCTCTATCCTATATATGTGCAGTTATTTATATAACACATTTATGTTAGAGAGGGATTCGTACTTAACTAAACATTAAATAAAAAATGATGATGAAAGGTAAATGTATGATGAAAAAAATAAAAACGCTCATTTTTCCAATTAGCTTCAGTTTATTGCTAATTGGATGTAGCAATAAAGAATTAAATGGGAATTGGAGATTAGTGGATAATGATAATAATTGTCCGATTTCTTACACGTTTAGCGAAAAAATAGAAGTTAATCCAGAAACCCAAAAAAAGAAAACTATATTGTTAATAAAAATGTATACCGAAAAAATGTCAGATGAATTTAAAAATTCAGGGGCATACACTTGGCTTGATAATGATTGGATGAATATTGATTATGACAAAGATTTTACTCAGAAACAAAAAATGGTACAAGAGAAAGACAAATTGACAGCATATTTTCCAGAGGTAGAAAAAGTATGTACTTATAAAAGATAAAATTAAGATGACCTGGGAATTATAGAAGAAAGTATAGAATGATAAAGATACTTTAGTGGTATCGTTAAAAGAAAATTAGATATTATATGGAACAACGACTGCTTTTGCTTGTTATCTATTTAAAGATACTTTTGCCCAAACTTGGCTATATGGGATACGTTCTATTTATAATGCTTCTACATCTTTAATGGAAGAAAAAATATTAAATTAAAGTTAGTAAGGTATTTAAAAATATTTTTTATAGGGACATTTTTCACTTCTATCCTAAAAATGATAAGATTTGTATGTAGAAATGTAAAATTGTATAATCATTCAAAAAATACTAAAATAATTTTTCGCCATAGGGGATAATAGGAATTTAAACTATCCTCTAAAAGAACGAAATACATAATAGTATTTTTAAAGATGGTATAAAATAGATTAATCAAGTTTTAAATTGGAATATATGTAAGTAAAAGAAGAGGGAGAATAAAATGAAGCCCATTACAGTTTTAATAGCTGATGATGACTTGGAGATTGCTGAATTAATTGAAATACATTTAAAAAAAGAAGGATACCAGGTTGTGAAAGTAACTGATGGAGAAGAGGTAATTCAGGTTATTCAATCACAGCAAATCGATTTAGTTGTGTTAGATATCATGATGCCAAAAATGGATGGTTATGAGGTAACGCGGAAAATCCGCACCAAACATTATATGCCAATCATTTTTTTAAGCGCGAAAACATCTGATTTTGATAAAGTGACAGGCCTTGTACTAGGTGGAGATGATTATATGACGAAGCCTTTTACACCAATCGAATTAGTCGCACGTGTGAATGCTCAACTTCGCCGATTTCTAACGTTAAATCAATCGAAAGTAGAAGAGGAGAATAGATCCGTTTTAGAGGTAGGCGGCGTTGTTATTGATTTTGAGAAAAGAACGGTACATGTATACGGAGAACGAATTGAATTAACCCCGAAAGAGTTTGATATCTTATATTTATTAGCGAGTCATCCCAATAAAGTATATAGTCTTGAAAATATATTTCAGCAAGTATGGACAAATGATTATTATGATGATAGTTATAGTACAGTTACGGTGCATATTCGTACTTTACGAAAAAAAATTGGGGAAGATAAAAGAAAGAACAAGTTAATAAAAACGATATGGGGAGTAGGTTATACATTCAATGATTAAAATCATGAGAAGTTTTCGTTTTAAAATGATTGCCTTGTTTGCACTAAGTATGGTATTAGCAGCTTGCGGAACATATATAATTCAAAAAACATTAGGGTTCTCTTTTAGAATGATGGTTAGTCATGAAGACTATGTAGCAAGTAGGGTGGTTAGAGGAAGTGATTATTTTTCTTTTATTCCCTTCATCTTACTATCTATCTTGTTCTTTTTCTTTTTAACGAAACCATATTTAAAGTATTTTGATGAAATTTCTAATGGCATTCATCATCTTGCTAAAGGAGATTTTACAAATAAAGTTTATATATCATCAAATGATGAATTTAGTGATATTGCACGAGCAATTAATATCGCGAGTAAAAACTTAAAAGAAGCGGTTGAACGAGGAGATTTTGCAGAAAGTAGTAAAGATCAACTTATTGTTAACTTAGCTCATGATTTAAGAACACCATTAACATCTGTCCTGGGTTATTTAGATTTAATTCTCAATGAGAAAAACTTAACTGCAGAACAAATTAAATATTATTCTACAATTGCATTCGCAAAATCACAACGACTTGAAAGTTTAATTGATGAGTTATTTGAAATTACACGAATGAATTATGGTGTACAACAATTAGATAAAAAAAACATTAATATAAGTAAATTGTTGGTGCAATTAGATGAGGAATTATATCCATTATTAGAGAAAAAGCAATTAGAGGCTAGATTACATGTTGAACCCAATTTAACTATCAACGGTGACGGGAATTTGTTAGCACGAGTATTTGAAAATCTTGTAACAAATGCGGTTCGATACGGAAATAAAGGACAATTTGTTGATATGAATGGATATATTGAAGATGGAGATGTTGTTGTACAGATTGTTAATTATGGAGATAGCATCCCTGAAGAAGAATTACCCTATCTTTTCGATATGTTTTATACGGGTGATAAAGCGAGAACAGTGCAGAAAAACAGTACAGGTCTTGGATTATTTATTGCAAAAAATATTGTTGAACAACATAATGGAAACATTTCAGCACAAAGTAATGAATTTAGAACAATATTCGAAGTGAGATTACCGCAAGAAGAGAATGTAAAAATTTAATAAATATTTAATTTTCACCCCACTTTTTATTTAATTAATTTCTTCTATCCTATACATAGGTTAGGTCAAGGAGGAGTTAGAAATAAAAAGTGGGCTTTTTATATTGTGCACCGTATGTGCTGGACTTTATATAAAACAATGATTTTAAAAAGGAGATGTTTAAATTTTGTAATCTAATTTATATATCATTCCTGAAAAGATTAACTAATTACACAAAAAGAAATGCTGGTTTCCAAAAAAAGCATAGGAAAAAGTGAGGATAATATGAAAAAAGTAAATAAAGTAGTCATCGTTGGAGTGTTAACAATTGGTATAGGAGTTGGGGGGTATATGACGTTTGCTGGGAATTCTGAACCAGTTATGACCTATAAATTATCTGAAGTGATAGAAAAACATATAGAGAATCAGCAAAACTTAAGTGGAGAAGTTATTCCAAATGGCATTGAAACCATTTCATTCGATCCGACAAAAGGGATGTATGATTTAGCAGTCCAAAAAGGTGAGGAAGTAAAAAAGGGACAGCTCCTTTTTAAATATAATGATCCTATCACAAAACAAGGCGTAACGGAAGCTGAAATACAAAAGAAAATTGCACAAAAAGAAGTAACATTACTTCAAAAACAAATTGATGTAGCGAAACAAAAAGTAAAAAAGGAGAAAAATGTTGGTCTTTCTGGGGAAGCAGTAAAAGCTGCAGAAATTGAAGTGCAACAATTAGAATCACAAATTGAAATGAAAAAGTTTGAAGTAGAAAAAGCGGATGAAATGATTAAAGTAGCGAGAGAGAAGTTAAACGCACTTTCTGTAACAAGCCCTACTGATGGTGTAATTGATGATATTGTCAGAAATGCTGATGAAAAAAAAGGTATGAGCGGTATTACACTGCGTCAGGCTGGTCCATTTAAAGTGAAAGGTCAAATGTCTGAATTTGAACTTGCTAATGTAAAAGTTGGACAAGAAATAACAGTTTCATCAAAAACTGTAGCGGATAAGACATGGACAGGAAAAGTAACAGAAATTGGTTCTACACCATTAAAAAGTATGGATGAAAACAAAACAGTTTCTAATTATCCATTTACCATTACTTTAGACAATAGTGAAGGCTTACAAAATGGTTTCCACGTATACGTAAAAACTACATTAGGTGAAGCAACGGGTACAATCGTTCCAAAGACCAGCATCTTAAAAAAAGGTGACAAAAATGTTGTCTTTGTTGTAAAAGATGAAAAGGCAAAAGAACAAGTTGTCACGGTTGAATTTGAAGCTGGTAATGAAGCAAAAATTTCAGGAGTGAAAAAAGGAGAAAAAATTATCTCTAGACCTAATGTAAATCTAAAAGATGGTATGGAGGTTACCACGCAATGATTAATTTACAAGGCATTACAAAATCTTTTCAAAATGGTGAAGAATCCATTCAAATATTGCACGGAATTGATGTAACAATAAATCAAGGAGATTTCACTTCTATCATGGGGCCTTCTGGTTCTGGTAAATCAACATTAATGAATATTATCGGGTGCTTAGATAAGCCCACGACGGGTTCATATGAATTAGCTGGACAAAATATTTCAAACATGTCTGAAACCGAACTTGCGCATGTTCGTAATAAAGAGATTGGATTCGTATTTCAAAACTTCATGTTACTGCCACGACTTACAGCGTTGCAAAACGTTGAATTACCGCTTATTTATGCAGGAATCGATAAAAAAGAAAGACGTGAGCGTTCATTAGCAGCTTTAACAAAAGTCGGTTTAGCTGATCGTGCTACCCATCTTCCAAATGAATTGTCAGGTGGTCAAAAACAACGTGTTGCAGTCGCACGCGCAATTGTAAATAATCCGAAATTTATTTTGGCCGATGAGCCAACAGGTGCACTAGATACGAAAACAAGTGAACAAATTGTAAATCTATTTTACGAATTAAACAAACAAGGCTCAACTATTATTCTAATTACCCACGATCGTGAAATCGGGGAAGCGGCAGCACGTCGAATTGTCATTCGTGACGGAAACATTGTTCAGGACTGGAGAGAATAAATTTGAATATAAATGAAAATATACGTATGGCCATATCTTCTATCTTTGCACATAAAATGCGATCCATTTTAACGATGCTAGGAATTATTATTGGAATCAGTGCGATTATTACGATTCTCGCAATGGGTGATGGAAATACTGCAAAGATACAAAAAGAGATTGAAGAGAGCCGCCATATGGATGAACTCTATATAGAGTATATCAATCCGGATTTTCCACTAGATATAGCGAAAATCACACCAGATATGGTAAAGAAATTACAAGAAGTACCAGGTGTAAAGGACGTTTACCCACATATGAATATGGACGTAAAAGCCTATGTGAAATCAAAAGAAGTTCCTCTTAATTTATATGTGGGAACAGGTAATTTTATGCAGGATCAAAAACTAAAAATGGTACATGGGCGTGAGTTAACAGAGACTGAACTGGAAAAACCAATCCCTGTTGTAATTCTCAGTGAAGCTTTATTTACAAAACTGTTTGATACTTGGAATGATGATTTGTATATAGATATAAAAGGAAAACCATATAAGATTGCCGGGGTGTATAAATATGATAATATATGGCAATCAAATTTGCATGCAGGATATACATCGATTGACAATGCACCATTGATTGCAGGGGTTGAGGAATATGATGCAGTGACAATTAAGTTATCTTCTTCTAGTGAGCGAGAAACTGTAGGGAAACAAGCTGTATCTGTATTAAATGGATTGAAACCACTGGAATTTGAGCATCTATTTACAGTAGCGGATGAGAAACAAAACGATTCGGTCGTAGAAGAATCATTCAATACGATAGAAATGGTATTCACGGGTGTTGCTGGAATTTCTTTAATCGTAGGTGGTATTGGTGTGATGAATATCATGCTTGTATCCGTTACAGAGCGTACACGTGAAATAGGTGTTCGAAAAGCACTTGGTGCAACACGAAGAAAAATATTAATGCAATTTCTCATCGAAGCCTGTATTTTAACGGCAGTGGGCGGAGCAATTGGTTTTGGATTAGGTATGTTCTTTGCTTGGATAGCTGCATTCGTAGGTGGATGGCCATTCATTATATCCCTAAATCTCGGTCTACTATCTGTTGGGATATCTATAGTAATCGGTATTGTCTCTGGTATACTTCCGGCTAATAAAGCAGCTAAATTGGATCCAATTGATTGTCTACGGTATGAGTAAGAATAGTGAAAGGTATAAGTTTGATTGTAAGATGTTCATACAAAAGAGTGAATGCCCCTATGAGTATTCACTCTTTTGTAAAATAAGGACTTTCATGATGTACCCATCAAGCTGAAAATTTCAATTCCCTTTATCACAATATATCAGATATCAAGATCAAAGAAAATTAGTGTGCTATAGATAGTAGAACAAGAGAGGAATATAGTGATGAAAACAGTATTAGAAGTGAAAAATATAAAAAAAGTTTACGACACAGGTGGAAATAAATTTGAAGCATTAAAAGAGATCAACTTACAAGTGCAAGAAGGTGAGTTCGTTGGCATTATGGGACCTTCTGGATCTGGTAAGACGACGCTATTAAACGTTCTTTCTACAATTGATAATGTGACGAATGGTGAGATTTTAATTGATGGAGAAGACATCGTGAAGATGAATGATGATAAGCTGGCGTTATTTCGTCGGAATCATTTAGGTTTCATTTTCCAAGATTATAATTTATTAGATACGCTAACGGTGAAAGAGAATATTGCCCTCCCACTTGCGCTCTCAAAAGTGGAAGCGAGAGAAATTGATCGACGTGTTTTGGAAATTGCGAAGAAGTTTGGGATTGATTATATTTTAAATCAATTCCCATACCAATTATCTGGGGGACAGAAGCAACGCTGCGCAGCATCTCGTGCAATCGTTACAAATCCAAGGATGATTTTTGGAGACGAGCCAACAGGAGCACTTGATTCTAAGTCAGCAACAGATTTATTAGAAAGTATGAAGTCATTAAATGAATATGATAACTCAACCATATTAATGGTAACGCATGATGCGTTTGCGGCAAGTTACTGTAAACGAGTGATTATGATTAAAGATGGTGAATTATATAAAGAATTACACCGAGGAGAATTAACACGTAAGCAATTCTTCCAACAAGTCATTGATGTAATGTCTTCCATTTCTGAAGATAAGGCTGATGATCTTATCTAGTATGGCCATTTACAACATAATGTGTAATTAAAACACTGTATATTTTGTAGTAATAGTTTTTAGGAGGTTAAAATAAATGACTTTAATTGAAATCGTTCAACGAAATATAAGGCGAAATTTTAAGGAGTATATACTTTATTTTGTATCTTTAGCTTCGAGTATGCTGATTTATTTTATATTTGCGTCACTTCGATATAGTACGCAAATAAAAAAAGAAATGCTTAATAATGTAATGATTAATAGTGTTCTTCAGTCTTCAAAAGTGATACTCATTATTTTTATAGCCATATTTATTATTTACTCAACTAATTTTTTTATAAGAAAACGTAAAAAAGAGATAGGGTTATATTCTTTACTAGGTATTACTAAAAAAAAAATTGGTACGATGTTATTTTGTGAAACATTAATAATGGGGGGGGTAGCTTTAATAGTTGGAATACTGATTGGCAGTATAAGCTTTAAGCTATTTTTAGAAGTTCTAATGAGTTTGATGAAATTAAATGTTCCAATTACGTTCGAGTTTTCTATAAAGGCCATAATAGACACGATTATTGTTTTTTTATCCATTTTATTATATACAGCATGGAAAAACTCTCGCTTAATTTATCAATTTCCATTAATTGAAATGTTCCAAGCGAATCATAAAGGAGAAAGTATGCCAAAAGGATCTAAATCTATGGCATATATGGGTCTTATTTTAATTGGATTTGGTTATGTTTTAGCATTCTTTTTCCGTGAAGTCGTAAAATTTGTGCAGAATCCTGAGGACCCTATGAATCCGTTAATGGATCCTAAAATAATCCCGTTTTCTATTTTGATTGCGATTGTTCTTGCAACCTACTGTCTATTCACGTCTTATACAGTTATAGTATTAAAGAAAATTAAAAGTAAGAGTAACATCTATTTTAATGGTATGAATATGCTAAATATTTCACAGTTGTTATATCGAGTAAAAGGAAATGCCAAATTACTTGCGACTATTGCTATCTTAAGTGCCATAGCTTTAACGGCAGTTAGTACAGTTGTATCAGGGTATTATGTAGGGCAATCTGAAACAAATGAAGATTTTATGCAACTGTATGGAGTCTCATTGTTTATTGGAAGCTTTTTAGGGATTATATTTGTACTAGCAACTGGTTCCATTATTTATTATAAACAACTATCTGAAGCGCATGCTAATCAGAAATACTATGAGGTTCTTCATAAGATAGGTGTGACGAAAAAAGAAGTAAGAAAGTCAATTTCGAAACAAGTTAGCTTTAGTTTTATTTCACCTATAATAGTCGGACTTACTCATAGCTTATTTGCTTTACCAATAATAAACAACATGCCTATATATAATATTATTATTCCCATTTCCATTAGTATTATTGCATACTGCGTAATCTATTTTGGATATTATGTATTAACTGTTAATTCGTATTTTAGAATTGTGTATAAATAATAAATTCTTTTGATATTGCGTAATAAAAATAGGAAATACAACCTAGCAAGTTCTAAATGATAAAGAATAATGAAATGAATAAAAGCCGATATCCTTAACGTGCTGGGAATCGGTTTTTTCTATATGAAAAATTGCTTAGCGTACGAAATTCGCATTTTGTGGTACTATTACAATTTATATAATTATTTTTTGAAAATTTATTGTTTTTTAAATTTGAGCTAGAAAGATCGTCTCATCAGTCCTATCCATTTGGGAATATGAGACTATCAAATGGTGATTCTATAAAATTCAAATCGTACGTCATAGCTTTATTTTTTAAAAATGATATGATTCAAATTGAGCCTTCTGACTCGTATTGTATGCTTCAAATGCTTATGGATTACGAGGAAGATTGTACAAAGTGGCAAAAAGATTTTTGGTTAGTGTGTTATGAACTAGCTAAGAACAATATATTAAACGATAGAGAATTGGTTAGAACTAAGTGGTTGAAAAGTAAATAAACCTCTTAGTTTTTAAATAGAAATCTTAAAAAGAAAATACGTGTTTATAAGATGTTTTTAATCAAATTTTATTTTAAAGCAACATTTTAAACAAAAGATTAATTTCTTTTTTTTATGATTTAAATGTATTTTAACATTATTATAAAAGAGCCTAAATCATAGCCTGTTTTTATTATAGCTATAGCTGAAATTATGGCTAATGGATATTTAATAAATGGTTTTTTTTAGGATTCCTGTATATTTTTCATATTGTAAACCTCCATTGCGTTGATAATCTTAGTTTATATATTATCATAAATATTTATATAATGATTAATAGTTATTATGTTTAGCACTATTAAATATAATGGGAAGAAAGGTACTTAAATTTACAGAGAACAAAATGATCAAACTTTTTTATAAAAATTGTATACTAATTCACAAGGAAAGCATCCATTTTGAACAAACTTATTTCAAAATGGATGCTTCTTATTTACCATATAATATGTGTTTGCGTAATGTTTCTGATTAAACTTTATTCCAAACCAACATTTAATTCTTATTGAACTAACGGTGCAGGATATTGGAATAGGGATGTTGATATAATTAAAGGGGAATGTACTTTATTTTATAATTTATGAGGTGGAAAATGGACTCTTTAGAATTAAACAAATCTAAATATATTGTCTCTAATATCAAAAATATTTTGCATAAAAAGCTTATACTTGAAAAACCGTTAACTAAAGATGAGGTGAAAGAATTAAACCTAGTTAATCCCCCTGTATACGAAAATGAGAAGTATCTCATTCAAGAACGGTGGTTTTATAGTATTAATATCGGAGAATGGGAAGATGTGGAGATTTTTATTCAAGGGAATAATGAAAATCCCGATGTGGAGATTATCGAAATGGCAGAAAAAATATTCGATGAACTCCATCTACATATAAGCCGTGCATTAAAATATTTACAGGAATTCTTCCCTAATCAAGAAATAAAGAACTACTATCTATCCACAATATGTTTTGGAAAGATGGTTAATTTTGACGATTATATATTTTCAGGGTTTAGTTTAGCTTTTATTTTTGATGGTCACTTTGAGTTTCAGTATAAAGTAAAATTTAAAGAGGATGGATGGCCTATTGGTTTTGAAGGTGGGCCACTTTAATAATTATAGATAATTTTTTCTTATTGAACTAATGGGTGCTTTAGTTGAACAAGATTTAAACAACTTTATTATTGATTTTTGAGTGCACACACCTTTAAATGGATAGAAATTAAACAACCTTAAAGAGCTTTAATACAATACAATGTAGCAAAGCTCTTGTATTTTTTATATCTAAATTAAATAACTTTATTATCACTTTATATTTCTGTCCTATGGCCTATTTTTCCCCGTATCTCATATTCATAAAGAAAAGACACCCTAAGGTGCCTTCCCCGACTTGAACCATCAAAAACCTGAAATTTTTACATTTTTATAGAAATTATTAGGAGAATACTTCCTGTTTTTATGTTAAACTATTTGAGCTAGTATTTGTATTAATATTAGGGGGATGAATAGTATGTTGGGCAATTTCAATATGAATTCCAGTAATTATGAAAGTGGTGCGGAAATCTTAGAATTATTAGGCAGTTTAAGTCGTTTATTAATTGTACGTGAATTGACTGTAAGCGGGACTTTGACAGTTTCCCAGTTGAATGCTGCGACGCATATTTCGGAACCTATGATTTTACAACATTTACGCAAACTAACTAAAGGTAATATGGTAATTATCGAGCGCAAGGGTACAAAGCTTTATTGTAGAGTAGAAGATAAGAAGGTCATTGATATTATTGATTTATTAGGATTATCATATTAGGTTCTATTCTATGTCTTTTTTGAATTCAAGCACTTTATAAATAAAACAATAACCAAAAGAAAAGACACCCATATAAGAGTGCCTTTTCCGATAGTTTTTTAGCAGAAGCAAGAAGCTCCAACAATGATTAATAAAATAAATAAAACAACTAATAAGGCAAATCCTCCGCCACAACTACCGCAACTACCACCAAAGCCCATTTTAATCTCTCCTTTGAGTAGGAGGGGAAAATTAAGGTCACTCATGTATTTTAATGGATTCACTTTACCTTATGTTTTTAAGGATTAATTGAGCAGGTCCGTTTGAAAATAAAGAAAAGACACCCTAAGGTGCCTTCCTCCGACTTGAACCACTTTAATTTTAATAATATGTATTGGACTCCCATCCAAAGATAATTCTAACATGTTTTCATATAAATGAAAGCGGATTCTTTAACTTACTTAATTACTTTGTCCATAACTTCTTTATATTTGTTAAATTGGGCATCTTCCATATCACCATTCATTTGTATAAGGAAGTTACCTTTTGCGTAAGTATGAGAGAATAGCATCTGATTACCATTACCTAAATCGTCATAGTATTTCTTAGCTTTCTCAAGATCTTCTTTGTTTTTAAACTCAAATATTCTACCACCACTATCTTCACCTAATGCTGGAACAAGAATGCGTTTTGCTTCTTTTCTAGTATTTCCAAATTCTTTTTCTGGTAGGTCACTAGGATTGTCAGCTTCTAATCCTGCAGCTTTAAATTCTTCAATTACCTTATCAACCGTGACATTATTTGTCATTGATTTAACGCTGTCACAAGCGGATAAACCAAATAATAATAGAGCTCCAATAAGTAATACTGCTAATCTTTTAAACATAGTTTTTCATTCCTCCTAATGTAAATAAATCCGTAAATATAATAACAAATTATTCATCTTTATATCGTTATATATTGTCTAACGGAAATGAAAAGGAGTGCCGTAGCCCCCTTTTTTTAAAATTACTATATCTGTAATGATCCGACTAAGTTTATTACTCTGTTTTATCAAGATCATCCGATAATTTCTTTAAAATATCACGTGCTTCCTTCTTCTCTTCATCTGTTAACTTTGCAGTCTTACTCTTTGCTTCAAGTGATTTAAGGATATTACGTAAGGAAATCAAACAAAATAGTTATAAAAAAAGACCCCTTACGGAAAGATAAGAGGCCATCAAAAAATGTTGTATTTGAAACACGTGATGTTTCATAAAGGTATCATAAAAAAATTTATATATTATGTATAATAAATATAAAAGTTTGTGAAAATAATAAAAGTGTATAAAATCCGTATTTAAATGAAGAATCCCTAGAGTTAGGGCTCTAGGGATTCTTGTTTTGGTATAACTCACACGGTTTTATAAAAAGAATAGAACGTACTGAAGATAACATATGAATGTTTCATAAATGTATCGAAAAAGTGAACAAAATTGCTATTGTAGAAGAAGCAAAAATGAAGTTTCTAATAATTAAGTACAGAAAAGGTGTTATTTCCAGTGGATAAAATGCGCGTGAGGCACCTAATCATTATTTTACCAGAGGAAAAGAATATGTTATGAACCTTGTTGAATGAAAAAATGAATATTTTACTTTAAGCGAAGTTAATGAAATATATTTTGGGGGTTATATCAATGATTGTTATCTCGATGGACACTTTAATTTTATAAAAGTCCTAGAAGAAAAACACAACTATGAGGAATAGCAAGCTATAAAAGTGAACAAAATCGTTATTTAAATAAAAGAAACCCCGATTGTCTGCGGGGCTTCTAAGGGTAATCGTCAAGTAATGACGTACTCGACTAAATAAACATATCATGAGTTTTTTGGTGAAAATACTGTTAAATGTATCCAAATGAGTAAGGGCATCATTTTGAACAAAAACGCTATTTTAATAAAAAAAGAGCTTGCAAGGAAACAAGCTCTAACGTAATTGAGATGTCTATATATTACCATTCATTTCATTATAATTCCATCCGTTGTGGTTGAGAAATAAAGTATAAGCAATTTAATAAAAATTTTTATTTTGTAGAAATAAAAACCCTAGTTTCCTAGGGTAATGGTATAACAGCCAAATATATTTTATTCTTTTATATCGTAACTTAATATTACGTTAAAAACATCAGGGAAATGTAACCAATTGCAGAAAATAAAAGAGCAGCCAGTAAAAGTTAACTGCTCATCTCCAAGGGGGAATGGAGAAAATATAATGTTGTCTACAGTATTGACGGAATATTGAGTTTTATTCAACGTAAGATTCAGATTTAAATTAAAATCTCAGCAATTAATATTATCATTCTTACAAGAAACAAGCGTATAACAAAATCCTTATTTGAATAAAGAAGCCCTAGGGTTAGGGGATCTAGGGCTTCCTGTGTTGGTATATCTCACAAGATATTATAAAAAGAAAAGAACTTACTGAAGATAACACATAAATGTATCAAAAAAGTGAACAAAATCGTTATTTGATTAAAAGAAAAAAGAGCACAGGTTGATATGTGCTCTAAAATAATCATTTTAAAATCTATTAAATTGTTTCTTTTGTATTAGGGGTATCAAATTTATCAATTAACTTAAAGATTGCTTCTAAAAGAATTGTAGATAAAATCGCAAAGGTTAATACAGCATGTGGTGATAATTGTACTGCTGTGAAATTAAGGTTTGCTAGCCAAAAATATCCGACATACATTGTCAGGAATGTACTAACAATTGAAATTGTAAATCCTAAGAAACCTAATTCTTTTAGCTTTTCTTCAGATAATTTAAATACGTGTAATATGAAAGAGAAGATAATCCCAACTATGAAAAATCCAATACATAGGGTTAATAGTGAAATTATACTAGGGTATTCAACGTCATCAGGCATCCATTGTTTCATTCCTACAATTATTGCTGTAGGGAGCGCGATAGGTATTAATAGTGGTGATACTATTAGAAAAATTGCCAATAGTCTATTGCTGTTGTTTGTCTCATTGTTGTTGTGATTATTCATAAAGCCTCCAAAAATAATTTTAAAATTAATATCCTAGTGGATTTTAGCACATAAGCATTAGTAAGGCCACAGTCAAAAAAAGTGGATTTAAACAAAAGTGCTGTTTGAATAAAAAGAAGTTCAATACGGGGGAGAATAGTCATCTCTTATGCTGGGGAGGTTAACGGATATCCAAATTTATTAAGGGTGATTATATGTTGAAAAGCAAAGTGGTTATTTTGCTTTTGGGAATTATAATAGCAGTTTTATTTTTAAAGCCGTTAGATACCAAAGCAGTTAATATTGATAATCAAGATTTTTATAATTCTTACAATACTTTATTAGCACCATATGCAAGCAAAGCTATCAGAAATAAGCTTGGGCCAAATCATCAGTATAGTTTAACGGACGCAAAAATTTTAAAAGTTGAACGGTTTCCAAAAGAAAATTTTAGTTTTATCGTCACAGTTCAATATAAAACTTATACAGGCGCTCATAATCCTCCGAATGGCATAGAAACCGTTACTTTTAATATAGATCCAAGTGGAGTAAAAGTTATAAATTTTGTTCATAAAGATGCTTAAAAAAGAAGTGATATCCTTCACACATTAATTAGGGGGATATTCAAATTAATAAATATAATAAAAATTTCATTTTGTATTAATTTAAAACACGAAAAGAGCACTTAATAAAGTGCTCTCATGACAAGATAATTCATTTGTAAAGAGAGGAACACAGAATACTATATGTGTGCCCAGTTAATGGAGTGCTTTTTACAAACAAAAAGCAGCTAGCAAAAGCTAACTGCTCCTTATAAGGAGATACAGAGAAAACTACTTCAAATGAGTTGTGGCATACAGCTTATATACAGTATTGACGGAATATTGAATTTCATTCAAGAGGTTATGTTATATGATTAATTAAAAACTCTTTTATTAGCAGTAAAACTCCGAGGAGAGATAAGACTTCAATCGAAAACCAAAACATATCTTGTTGAGGTTTTTTAAACTCCATTACTATGGAGGAAAATAAAAATAAGGCAATGACTATACCAATACAGAGACGGATCACATCAGGCATTTATGGCACTCCTAATAATTAATTATTTTTTTATATAGGTATTTCCAATGGTACGGAATTTTAAAAATGTTTTATGGAAAATCAAATAAAAGAACACTATTCGAGTTGACTTTAAATCCTTATAGCCTCAAGGTAGGTTTTTAGTTTCTCTTTAAACAATTAAAGTAAGCCTCTACTTTCCAAAAATTTTGTTTGAGAATTGAATTATCCGATTCTTTTGAAACCTAACTATAATAATTCATTTTCAATATCATCAGCAATTCAATTATTATATAGAAATACAAATTCAATGACTTATATTTTATGTTTTGTTACGCTATATATAGCTTGATTTGTTTTTAACATAGACATATTAAGGGTACTTAATAATTTTTAGGAGGCTTTTTTGAATGAAGTTATGTAAGGTGAAAACCTTGTTACCATTATCTGCTGCAATGATTACAATAGTATCAAATCCATTAGGCGCTGCGGCTTCAACGGCTTATACGGTTCAAAAGAATGATACCCTAGAAGCAATAAGTAAACAATATGAGGTGTCCGTACAATCACTTAAACAAGCTAATAGTAAAGCAAATGATCAAATTAATATTGGAGAACGCTTAACAATTCCAGGATCTTCAACTGCAAACGAAAATGTTCAAAAAAATAATTCAGCAGTTTCAAGTAATACATATCAAGCAATTTACCAAGTGAAAAGCGGGGATACATTAAGTTCTATATCACAACAATATAAGGTTTCAATACAGATTATTAAACAAAATAATAACGTAGACGGAAATCAAATTTTTGTCGGTCAGCACTTAAAGATTGATACGGGTATTCCATTACAAGAAGTGGATTTAATGGCTCGATTAGTGAATGCAGAAGCAGGGGGAGAACCGCTTGAAGGAAAGGTTGCAGTTGCAAAGGTAGTGTTAAATCGGGTTAACGCTAATGGCTTTCCAAATACAATTAAAGACGTAATTTATGAACCCATTAAAAATGGTTATGCATTTACTCCTGTTACAGACGGTAGAATTAATCAGCCTGCTACACAGGAAGCAAGAATGGCAGTAGAAGAGGCTCTCACTTCAAAAGGAACAAATTCTGATTGGCTTTATTTCTATAATCCAAAAACCTCGACTGATAAATGGATTACAACACGTCAAACCGTTGCACAAATCGGAAACCATTTGTTTGCTAAATAAAATAATAATATATTAATGGATTTCCAATGAGATAAGGAGAGGTTATTTTTGCGTGTAATACATTCACTATTAGCAATATTAGCGGTTATATTTTTAATTTGTGGTGTTATTATTCACGAATATGTATTGGTGTTTTTGGTGGGGATTTGTTGCATGGTGATAGTAAGTTTTATGATTTCCAGTATACGTAATTGGAAGGTGAATAGGAAGCGCATTTCTATCGTGTATTTTTCTTGTGTATTAATATTATTGCTCTTAACAATATATCTTTTGTTTATCACTTTTTATACACGTTCTTTGGAATTTTAGTACTTTTATTTGTATAGCAAAAAAACCTCAGATCATGTTCTTTTGGTTTTTATTGGCCAGTTATGATTCAGTTTGTAATACCTTTAGAAAAAATATGTTCATTCTGTTAATAGAGAAACCGGTATTTAAAAAATCAAAAATAATGATGAAATCCTCAAAAAATAATCAGCTCGGTTTAACGAGCTGATTATTACATCCAGAAATCCTCAAAGTCTACGCTGTAACCTTTTCTTTTTAAGGACCTAATTAGTTTTTGGCCATTCCCTAATGAAGGCTTGTATGCGTTTGAACGAGAAATACGACTAATTGTATTTTGATTAACTCCACTCCATTCCTTTAATTCGGTTTGAGTAATATTATTTTTCCTTAAAAATTTACCAAACTTTGATAATGGTTTCCCCAAGCCAAACATTGTGAACACTCCTATTCTTAAATCCTCTATTAATCACATCTTTTCCAAAGCATGATTTTTTTAAACAAAAGTGTTAATAATGTACAAGCCCCACGCAATATGATGTATCAAGGTAGCAACCATGGTATCTAGCAAACTTATTACCAAAGTAGATACCAAATCAACTAGCCTTTGAACTAGCAAAGTATCTACCACGTTAACAGTCAAGATAATGCTATCAAGGTAATAAGCGTATAAAACCTATATTTTATCTAGTTTGTTCATTCTGTTTATAGAGGGGGCATTTAAATGCGTGGTAGGAAGGAAACAGTTTCTTTTCGTGAGTTTAAGGATCGGTCATATGAAGAGAAAGAAAAGAAAATACGTAAATACAATACATTAAGTCCTTTCGCATTCCTTCATATGTCGGATCAGGTACTCAACACTTACATTGCATTAGGAGTAATGGGAACTGTTTTAATCGGGGCAGTCATGTTAGAAAAATATTTGGTACGACATGACTATATATCCGCAGCCAAATTTGTAAGTGAAGGAATTTATTACGGCATGCGAATTGGTGGAGTTTGTTTGATTGGATATGTATTTATTCGCATCGTAATCATGTTTTAGGGGGGAGTATATGAAACTGATTAAGAAGTGGCTTCTTACACAAAGGTTAAGGAATCAACTTATAGAGGTATTTGGAAAAGCAGGTCTATATACGGAACATCAAACACGCGGGGGGAAAGTACCTATTTATCCAAAGGTACATACTGTTTCTTCCTCAGCAGAAAGTGTGAGATATGTGTTTACCATACCAAACGGATTAGATCCACAAAAGATTGAAAAGAAGTGGTTTTGTTTCCAGCAAATATTAGGACGAAATATTACGATTGAAGGTGATGTGAAAAAATTTGTCTTACATGTATTCCGTTCGAACGCTGGGCTAAAATCGTACAATTATTGTTATAAAGAATGGAAACCACTATTAAAAGATTACCGTTTACCTGTTGTGGTCGGCAGGGACCAATTTGGAAAGATGATTGCGTACGATATGATTGACTCCAATTCACCACACTTATTAATTGCAGGGGAAACGGGAAGCGGGAAAAGTAGTATGGTACGTGTTATATTATCCACACTTATTCAATATATGTCTCCTGAAAAGTTACATTTATATCTTGGTGACTTAAAAAACTCTGAATTTCATTTTTTGCGTAGAGTGAAGCATGTAAAAGAAGTTTGTATGGAAGAAATCGAAATGAAAATAATGCTTCAAAAGTTATGGAAGGAAATCAGAGAACGAAGAACACTTATGGAAGAATATGAAGTTGATCATATTGATGCGTACAACAAAATAAATCCTAATTATCAAAAACCATATATTCTACTTGCTATTGATGAAGTGGCTATGCTTAAAGATGAAAAAGAGTGTATGGCTACAATTGAAAAGATTTCAGCAATCGGGCGGTCGCTTGGAGTCTTTCTTATGCTTAGTATGCAGCGGCCAGATGCCAAGGTGTTAGATGGTAAGTTAAAACTTAATATGACTGTAAGAATTGGCTTTAAATGTGATAGTGTGATTAATAGTAATATCATGGGTACTCCTGGTTCAGAGTATTTAGAGCAATCTGGCCAAATGATTTTTAAACGAAATGGATTAAAGAAAGTGCAAGCACCTTACTTGTCACTATGTAAAGCGAAACAAATTATTGAGCCATATCGTATGGTTAAAGAGGAGAAAAAATCTAAAAACCCTTTGCCAAAAGAAATGCCTTTATTCGGGGTGTTAGATGATGAAGAGTAGAGATATAGGTATTTTGAATGACTTGAAACGATTTAGGTGTATGTCTCGTGACGATATTATTTATTTACATTTTCAAGGATTAAAGAATGCAATAACTTGTTGTAATACAGTTATGAAACGATTAAGAAGAGATGGGCATGTTGATGCTAACGTATTGCAGCACCCATACATTTATTTTCCACAACCCAGCTCTATCAAAAAAACGAGTCAAAAAATTCCTCATTTCCTTGGTATTATGGACATATACAAACAACTCGTTCATTATGAAAATCCTAAACTCTTCGAAGTTGAACCAAAGTATGGGAAAGAATATATGGAACCGGATGCTTTTACAATATGGCGTAGATCGCCATTCTTTATTGAAGTTCAAAAGTCAGTATACAGTAAAAAGATAATGCAAGATAAGATAAATAGATATGAGTTATACTTCCATAGCCAAGAGTGGCATAATGAATCTTGGCAACCGAAAACTTCTAAATTCTTTCCTTCAATCCTTATCATTACTGACAAATATTACGACGTTCAATCTTCTTATTTCCGTGTATTCCAGGCGAATTCTATAGAGAATTTTATAAAAAATTTAGCGGTAAAATCATAAAGAAAGCCTGCATAGAGTAGAACTGTTTCTTTTCAATAATGTATTAAGTCATGTGTGATGATGATTGTTAGACGGCAATAAATGCGGAAGGGTAAATTTGAAGCAAGTTATGAAATAGTAAAAAAATGAAAAAAGTAAACCTTTAAATAATTTTCAATGGTTAAGCGAATATCTCATTGTATAGCGCTAAGGGTGATAATATCTCAAGTATGAAATAATTAGTTATTTGTGACGGCCGATTCTCTTACGTGGAGGGTTAGCCGTTTTTTATTATTTTTTATCTCTTAGTTTTCTATATAAAGTATATTAAAAAGATAGGGTAAATCTTCTTCTGGAATGATACCTCCAAAATTAATAACTTGTACGATAGCCTCTCAATTATTAATAAATCCATTTATCTTAACAGATTGTCCCACATATCTGTTTGTATCAATACCTTTTTAATGTACGCTATAAAATACCCTTTATCTTATCTTTATCTTATCTTTACCTTATCTTTAAATTTTTATATTAAACTATAAACCTTAAAGTATTGATGTTTGAGTCTAAAAAGGAGCGGGAGATAGATGGTCATTACATATTTTGTAAATAACCAATTACCTTTGAAAAATAGAATTTCTTATACGAGGAGGAATATATGAAGAATACGTGTAAAATACGAATTATTATATTATTGTTTATTAGTATTTTAGGTTTAGGAACAATGCTTGGAATACTATATCTTAATCATAAAACCAATATTCAACAAAATAAAGCGCTCGCAACCGAAAAACGTGTTTTGCAATATGAGCTCACCTTGAAAAAAGAATTAGAAAAATATAATTTAGGAGAGAAAACAGCAGTTTTATTAGGAATTATGTACCAAGAGAGTAGAGGTGAGGGAAACGACCCTATGCAGTCTTCTGAATCACTGGGATTAAAGCCAAATGAAATTCAAGAGACAAGCTTGAGCATTAAACAAGGGGTAAAACACTTTGCAAAAATGTACAAATATGGAACGGAAAAAGATGTTAGCATGGAGACAATTATTCAAAGCTATAATATGGGACCAGGGTATATTGATTTTATCGCCAGTCAAGAAGTTAAACAACACTCGGAAGATTCGGCCAAAAAGTTTTCTAAGATGAAAGTTGATCAAAATCCAGCGTTGTACACTTGTGGTGGAAATAAAAATAATTTTAGGTATCCATATTGTTATGGTGATTTCACATATGCCACAAAGGTAAATGAAAAAATAAAACATATTGAAGAACTTCTTCGAAATGTACATGCCCCTTCTAAATAAGCTGTAAAATGATACTATCATCAACAATAAAATATTAGAATGTAACTTATACTTTAAATAATTCTTTTTTGTATATATTTTTGGTATGTTCTAATGCAGGATTCTTATAATAGGGGTCACGCAATATAGCTATCAGGCTAACAATACAAAATATCCCCTAAAATAAAAAAAGACGTTATTCTTTCTGAGAAATCATTGGAAAAATTAACGTCTTTTTATCGATGTGACGGTATCCTATATAAAAAATTTCAATCTTATTTCAATAAGGTGAAATAAGATTGAGACTCTTTTGTTATTTATTTTATGGAAAATGGAATGGTAATCAAAAATTCTACGCCTTGTTTTGTGTTACTCATAGAATACGTGATAAAAAGGGATTCGAAAATTTGTTTTACAATATATAACCCTAAACCACTCCCTCCCGTATTTCGATTTCTTGACTTTTCAATTCGATAAAATGGTTTGAAAATATGTTGTATATCCTCTTCTTTTATTTTGACACCTGTATTGATAACTCGTATTTGGATGTTGTTTTGTTTAGAATCCTTTGTTAACTTTATATAGACTTTTTCGTTATACGGTGAATACATAATCGCATTATGAATGATGTTTTTACAAGCTTTTTCTAAAAGAACATAATCCGTATAAACAAAAATGTCAGAATCGACTTCTTTTATTATTTGAATGCCTTTTTGAGAAGCAAAAAATTCGAGATTTTTTGTGATTGTATCTATTGATTTGGAAAGATTTACTTCTTCCACTTGAAGTTTAAAGGTATGTTGTTCTAATTTTGACATGCTTAAAATTTCGCGAACCAGTTGTTCTATATTTTCAATTATTTGGAAATTTTTCTTTAAATATTGGTCACGATTTTGATAAGGGCCGATATTATATATCATCCCTTCTAAGTATCCTTTCATAACAGTAAGAGGAGTTTTTAATTCATGTGCTACAATAGCAAAGAATTCCCTTCGCTTTGCTTCTATTTCTCTTTCTTTTTCAATATCACTTTTCAATTGATGATTCGCTTTTTGTAAATCAAAAATTGCCTGTTGTAAATTGATGGACATATCATTTAAGCTATTGGACAATTCCCCTAATTCATCCATAGAACGAACCTCAATTTTTTCGGAGAAATCCAAGTTTGCCATCTTTTGTGCACCTTCATTAATATAAATAAGTGGTTTAGTAATAAACCTTGAATAGAGATAAGCACTTCCTAAACCAATAACCAGTACAATAATACTAATATAGGGTAGAAAACGTACCAAGACCTGTGAAGCTTCATCGATCGGTTGAAATGTTGCGAACACCACAAGCGTTAAGTTAACATCTTGGAATTGTATTGGCTTGGTAGCCTCATATGAATTACGAGATTGAGCCAAACCCTTTATTGGTACTGTTGTAACAAAACCTTTTGCTGGAGTACCCCCCTGAACAATACTCCCCTGAACAGTACTCCCCTGAATAGTACTTTTAAGAAAAGGATAATAAATAAGCCTTCCCTCATTATCTTGAAGATATATCATTGCATTATTTTTTTGTGCGTATTCATCAACAAGTGGTGTTGCATTTTGAAGCGTAAGATCTTTAGATTTATCAATTATTTCTTCGATTCCCGTTTGAAGCTGATCTGTTTTGTATTTCTCATAAAATTTAGGGAGAAAGAAGTATAAAGTTACATAAATTAAGGCTGCAAAGGCTAACAAAATGAGAGATGTAGTCATAAAGAGTTTATAGGTAATTCTCTTCATCTTCATGATTTTTACAATCCTATTCATCGATTTTATAACCAATGCCCTTTACTGTTTTAATATAGGGTATATCTAATTTTTTTCGTATGTTTTTCATATGCGTATCAATCATTCGTGTGTCTCCAGCATACTCATATCCCCAAATTTTTTCTACGATATTTTCTCTTGTGAGTACCTTTTTTTCATTTTGAAGTAGTAGTTGCAAAATTTCAAATTCTTTTGTCGTTAAGGGAACGTCAACCCTATTTACATATACTTTATATGCATCGCCATCGACATGTAGTTCTTTAAATACAAAATGATTATCCGTACTTTGATTATTACTTCTTCTCAGTACTGCTTCGACTCGTCTCATCAAAACATGAAAAGAAAAAGGTTTCGTAATATAATCATCGATTCCAAGATCAAATCCTTTCATTTGATCTTGTTCTTCTTCTAGCGCAGTTAGCATAATAATTGGTATATTTGACTGACTTCGAATCATTTTGGCAACTTCAAATCCATTTAGGTTTGGCATCATCACATCTAGAAGAATTAAATCAAAGGATTGCTTATTAAATTGTTTCATGCCCTCTAATCCATCTGATGCAACTATAACTTTATACTGTTGTGTCATTAAAAATTGTTTGATTAATTCTTGTATTTCTTGATCATCTTCTACCACCAGAATGTGATAGTTCTTCATAATATCACCTCTTGTAGTCATTATCACCTTCCAATCTGGAGTTGATATGGAGACGTATTAGAAACACTATAAAAACTTCACAAGAAAACTACATGTATTTCAAATCAGATCCAGATGCATGAGATAGGTTGTATACATAACGAGACAGAGGGAGGTAATTAAGATGTCACTGGAAGCAAACATCATTCTTTCTTTATTAGATGTACAACTGTGGATGGTCCCTCATTCGAATAATATACGCATAAAAGAGAAAAAACAAAAATTGAAACCAGCACCGTGCTTAAACAAATACACAAGTGTAAATAAAAGAAAGCTATATAAGTCTAGTGAACAAAAATAGGGAGAATCAAATTGATTCTCTCTATTTTTGTATTCAATAATTAGGTACTGAAAATCTTTACTATAACTCTAGATTAACTCCATATAGAATACAGATTAAGTTTGTATGATACATGTACCAAATAGAGAGGAATGATACATGATGTTGACGATTTACACAATCTATCAAATTTTATCCCTTCCTTCTTATTTACACACAAACCTATTACCATCCATTCTCACGAGAATGCTAGGATCTAAGTTTATAACAAAAGAATAAATAGGCTAATGGATGTTTATTGTCCCTTGTTTCCACTTTTTGCAAAACACCTGTATAAACACGCATGCTACTTTGTACATTGAATACCCTATTTGTTGAGAGCCGAATAGGCTCTTTTTTTAGAGACAAGCTCGAAGTGGGTTTGAATATCGTCATACATATATTCATAGGAAATTTCAAATATAATGTTACCCCTACGAAAAAACAGTTGATTTATGTTTAAACCATGACCAAAGGTAAAATTTTCTTTTTTTGAAATGGTGATTCTTAAATATTACATTCATACATCGTATTTCAAATATCAAGATAAAAATATTCAATTGTAAATTAAAGGAGAAAGGGATGTTCACAATGGGACACTATGATACAAATCAAACAGAAAGCAATAGGAATAAAGCCTATAAAAAAACAGGGTATTTTTTCACAGGAATAATTGGTGCAGTGATTGGTGCAATTACCATTGGATTGACCACCCCTTATATAAATGAAATCAAAGGAAGTGCAGGTCAATCTCCTAAGCATAACGAAGTAAATCAGGCTACGCCGATCTCTTACAAACCAGAAGATGTGAGCAATCCTCAAAATATGATTGAATCTGCAAAAGAAGTTGTCGTAGGTGTCATTAACTATAAACAAAATGCAGATTCATTTAATACGCAAGATCAATCAGAAGAAGCTGGTTCGGGATCAGGGGTCATATATAAAAAAAACGGCAATAAGGCTTTCATTGTTACAAATAATCATGTGATAGACGGTGCGAATAAAGTAGAAGTGAAATTGAATAATGGTAAAAAGGTTCCCGCTAAAGTAGTAGGGACAGATCCATTATTAGATTTAGCGGTATTAGAAATTGACGGGGCAGATGTAAAAAGAGTCGCAACACTTGGAGACTCAGAAAAAATTCGTACAGGGGAAACGGTAATAGCCATTGGGAATCCATTGGGGCTAGAAGGTAGTGTAACAAAGGGGATTATTAGTAGCAAGGAACGAGAAATACCTGTTAGTACCCTCGGAAATCAACAAGTGGATTGGCAAGCACAGGTAATTCAAACAGATGCAGCTATTAATCCTGGGAATAGTGGAGGAGCTTTGTTTAATGAACGGGGTGAAGTCATTGGAATTAATTCGAGTAAAATTGCACAACAAGCTGTTGAAGGAATTGGATTTGCAATTCCGATTCATATAGCCAAAACGATCCTAGAGTCTCTTGAGAAAGATGGAACAGTTAAGCGTCCGATGATGGGTGTACAGTTATTAGATGTGGAGAAAATGACAGATTCTGCACGTAATCAATTAAAATTACCAAAAGAGATATCAAATGGTGCCGTGTTGGGGAATATCTCAAATCAATCACCAGCAGAAAAAGGTGGATTGCAACAATATGATGTTGTGATTGCATTAGATGGACAAAAAATAGAAAATGTCGTTCAATTCCGTAAATATTTATATGAAAAGAAAAAATTGGGGGATACAATTAAAGTAACAGTTTATCGAAATGGTGAAAAACTAACAAAAACCGTGAAATTAATGGAACAAACACGTACCACTTAACAGCCACCTTTCGGTGGTTTTTTCTATTTTACTAGTTTTATATGTACGATCATTCCATTCGTCCTCACTCCACATTAATGAACTGGCTCTCTACCAATTTTCAAAATCGATTACGTATTTTAATTTGTGTTCCAGTTTTTCTTGACTATATTAACGAATCACTACATATGCACTCCAGATAAGCCCTAATATCTTTAGATAATCTACTGAATATCTTCATATAAACTCCAGATAGTGTATTTAGAATTACAACTATCAAGGAGGTTAGGAAAAATGAATTTTATAAAACGTGCAATTCTCAGTATGAAAAAAAGAATAGGAACATCATTAATTTTGATGGCGGTCTTTCTGATTGTTACAAACTTAGTGCTGGCAGGATTTGCAATCCAGAATGCATCAAAAAAAGCTGCTGATTCAGCAAGAAAAAAACTGGGTGCTGATGTTACTTTAGGTCTTGATTTTGATAAATTAGGAAAACAAGCAAGGGAAACTGGAGAAGCGCCTAATCCGCCGCAGCTCAATACAAAAGAAACAGATCAATTAGCGAAGTCCAAATATGTTAAAGACTATAATTATATAACCCATAATTTCGGAATTGCGGATGGATTTAAATTAGTAGGAGCTTCAGAAGGAGAAGATGAAGGAAAAGGAAAAGGTAGCGTTGCAATGGTTGGAGGATCAGGTTCAGGTTCAGAAATAGATATGAATTCTTCTCTTATGATAGAAGGAGTTCGCAAGACTTTATTACAAGAAAGTTTTAAAAATGGAAAAAGTAAAATCATTGATGGGAAACCAATTACAGAAAAGATGCAAGATCAGAATGTAACTTTAATGGAAAAACGATTAGCGGAACAAAATAATTTGAAAGTGGGAGATAAGGTTAAAATTCAATCAGGGGATAAGAAGGAAACTCTTGAAGTTGAAATTATTGGTATTTATGAAACGAATGAGCAACCAATGGGTCAAAACCCCCCTCCTATGATGAATCCAGCTAATAAACTATATATGCCTCACTCTACTTTAAAGAAATTAGAAACAGATGAAGGTATGAGTAGCATTCAGGTCGTGTACTTACTGAACGATCCACAGTATATTGATGCATTTAAAAAAGAAGCAAAAAAATCTGATATTGATTTTAATTATTTTAAGTTAGATGCACATGATTCAATGTACAAGCAAATGATTGGCCCTATAGAAAATATCGCTTCTACGTCTCAAATGATTATCTATATGGTATCTATTGCAGGTGCGATTATTTTAGGATTAATCATTATGTTATCGATTAAAGCACGTCGTAAGGAAATGGGGATCTTATTATCTATTGGAGAGAAAAAATGGAAACTGATGGCGCAGTTCGTAGTAGAAGTAGCATGTATTGCTATTTTAGCATTTGGATTATCCCTAACAACAGGAGCTAAAGTTTCTCAATTCGTAGGGGATAACTTACTTTCGAGTGAAATTGCTACAGCAAGCGAAGAAAAAGACAATTCACAACATGGTAGTGTAATGATGGTTGGAGCTGGTGGTACTCCACAAAACCAAAATGAAGAACCAATAGATAAAATTGATGTAAGTGTAACAGGAGAGGATTTAGGGAAAATGGGGGGGATTGGACTGACTATTGCTATATTAGCAACGCTTCTTCCAGCATTATCTATTCTACGCTTAAATCCAAAACAAATTCTTTTAAAAGATGAATAAGGAGGCTCGATATGGAGACAATTTTACAATTTAAAAACTTAGATTATTATTATGAAAGTAACGGAAAAAAGGTAACGATACTAGATAATGTGAATTTTTCTTTTCAAAAAGGGCATTTCTACACGATTTTAGGGCCATCTGGATCTGGTAAAACTACAACTCTTAGCTTAGGTTGTGGGCTGGATATACCTAAAAATGGTTATGTACTGTATAACGGCAAGGATATTAGAAAAATTGGCTTGGATCGATACCGTAATCAACATGTATCTGTAATTTTCCAATCTTATAATTTGATTACCTATATGACTGCTCTTCAGAATGTATTAACGGCAATGGAAATTACAGGTGTGAAGGTACAAAATAAAAAAGCAAGAGCATTAGAATTATTAGAAAAGGTAGGGCTCACAGAAGTAGAAGCAAAACGAAATGTCTTGCAATTAAGTGGCGGGCAACAACAACGTGTAGCAATTGCTCGAGCACTTTCTTGTAATGTCGATTTACTAATCGCTGATGAACCAACAGGAAACCTTGATGGAGAAACAGCGAAAGAGATTATTGAGCTGTTTCAGGAGCTCGCCCATCAAGAGAATAAATGTGTAATTGTTGTTACGCATTCACAAGAAGTTGCAAAAATATCAGATCGAGCAGTTTATTTAAGTAAAAAGAAGTTAGTAGTAAATGAAATTAATAATAGTTAAGAAAAAAGTTACTATCGTTCTTAATTCACATAATTTTCAAAATTAAAATCTGTGGATGTTACTATTTGTTATATAATGTATTTGTCAAAGCATTACCCCTGTAGTTTCTATGATGAATCTGTAAGATAGTTTGTTTGCCCCGTATATTCATCTTAAACTAAAAAGAACTTGTAGAGATTCCTACAGGTTCTTTTTGTTTTAAGGATTATATATGGATTTAAAATATAATTGCAATTTTTTGAGGGGGGAAAAGTACATGTTTGTAAAAGCAGAAAGATTATTAGTACGGAAATTTGAGTTCAAAGATTGGCAAGCTGTCCATGAGTATACATCAGATATCAATGTTATGAAATACATACCTGAAGGGGTTTTTACTGAAGAAGATACAAGGAACTTTGTGAATGAAAACATTGGTAAAAACGCTAAGAACTTTCCTGTGGTATTAATAGATGAAGATATCCTGATTGGTCATATAGTATTTCATAAATATTTTGGTGAGCATACTTATGAGATTGGTTGGGTGTTCAATCCAAAATACTTCAATAAAGGATATGCTTCTGAAGCAGCACAAGCTACATTGAAATATGGCTTTAAGGAAATGAAATTACATAGGATTATCGCTACATGTCAGCCACAAAATATCCCATCTTATCGAGTGATGGAGAAGATTGGAATGAGAAGAGAAGGCTATTTTAGGAAGTGTATACCACATGGGAATGAATGGTGGGATGAATATTATTACGCTATTTTAGAAGAAGAGTAGTGTCTTAGAATGCATTATTTAAAGTAAAACTCCTATCCCTAAAGAGGCAAGTTGACCAACGTTAGTAGGATTCTTGCTACCAAAGGCGAAGTCCATTTCTGCTATCGCTGAAGTGCAAGACCGTGGTGTCCCATTACGACTCTCGTGATTGACCCTATGGGTTCTTAAAATATAGAATATTAGCAATATATTATGGTAAAATGTGTATAACTATAAATTATTAAATAGATTGGAGAATACTAGAATGAAAGTACAATTACTAAGAGTAGGGATATTGGCTTGCTTCATGATATTTTGTTGGTCCTATGAAGATGTTTCTGCTGCATCTACGTGTGAGCCATATGGTGAAATTAAGCCTAACCAAAATCCCTCTCGTCAGCACATAAATTGCCTACTAACGAACGCAGCATTAAAAGAAAATGTTCCTCCTGAAGTTGTAAAAGCTGTAGCTACACAAGAAAGTGGATGGAAACAATTTAATGGAAACGGCCAGCCAATCATAGCACAAGATGGTGGAATTGGGATTATGCAAATTACCAATCAACCTCAGTTCGATCAACAAAAGTTAAAATATGATATTAATTATAATATTGAAGCAGGTGTTAAAGTTCTTCGTAGCATGTATCAGCGAACAGATCTACCTAAGGTAAAAGCTGCTGGACCAGAAGTAATCGAAAACTGGTACTTCTCCGTTATGGCTTATAATGGAACAAAACCTGCAAACAGTCCTTTGTATAAAGCTACCGGTCAAAAAAATTTAAATGCTTACCAAGAAAAAGTGTTTTCTATTCTAGAACAATACAGTTTTTTAAATGATACAAAATTGGGGCAGTTTCCTTTCAGTACAGCTGATTTCGAATATGATCCTAACACGAGTAAAAATATTGTATTTAAAAAGAAGGAGTACGTACTAACAAATCCACATTCTTCTATCTATCACCTAAAAACAGGTGATCAAGTCCTTGTAACAAGAGATGGAGTAAATTTAAGATCTAAACCTACTTCCGCTTCAAGTGGGAAACCGTTAAGTAAAAATACGAACTTGATTATTCAAGGAAACGCTGCATATGATGAATCTGTAGATAGTAGTAATCAGTTTGTATGGTATCCAGTTAAAACTGCAGATCAAAAACTAGTAGGTTATATTTCTTCTGCATATATTATGAAAAAAGTATAATTTAAGATCAAACGGTGAAGATAATCACTGATAAAGATATGGTAGTGATGGGAACAGTTGAACCAAATATAGTTGTGGGTTTTGGTGCAAAAAAATTCTTAAACTTGGACATACCGATACTGTTACTCTACAAAGGCTTGTAATTGGTATGGAAACAAAAAAAGTTGTTCAAGTGGAAGCATTTTGATCCTAACTGTATTTTGTAAACAGTGAAATGATACAAGCGGTACAACTTGAATCTTCGTAAAGAAGCATCCCTACGTGTATACTACTTAGGAAAGTTTGGGAGGAAGTGAAGAGATACGAGCTCCCAACGAAAGTAAAAGAAAAAATAGATATGAAATAATTAGTTACTTGTGATGGCGAATTCTCTTACATGGAGGATTCGCCGTTTTTTTATTTACAATGAGAAACGCATGCTAGGATGAATATTGGGGTGAACTGAAATGTCTGACTGGTCAATGCTGTGAACGTATTAATGATTGATTTGTATAAGTACCTATACATACCAGGTTAACGAAATTTTGTTCATTTATTTTCACTAGAGGTGCATCTCGGGGGGAAGAAGAAAGTGTGCAAAAGAAGTGTTAGAAAGCCGTAGCATGATTGACAGAATTAAACTCGTAAGATATCTCGTAATAGATAGCATAATAGAGAATTAAATTGTTTTATATTTTAATATATTGTTATAATATTACGAAGGGGATAAGGTAATATAAGGTAAATAAGGTAAATATGCTAATGTTATTGTATAAATATAGCGCAAACAGGGAGAATGGACATGAAAAGATATCTAGTATTAGGATTATTGTTGTCAAGTTTATTAGTGGGGTGTGGTCAGGAGAACGCCTCTACCAAGAAAGAAACGCTTAAGAGTGAGCAAGAAGTGAAGAAGGACGCGCAAGCCGATAAGAAGGTAGATGAAACAAAGCGTGATGAATTAAAGGACGCGGAAAAGCTGAATGATAATGTGCCAAGGGATAACGAAAACAAAGCGATTGATACGGAAAAAAATGAGGATAAAGTTGATATTGTGCAGTATCAGCTTCCATTAGATGAAAGTAGTTCTACAATGCCTGTCGATTACTTTGAAGCACTTGAACATGGTATGCCATATGAAGAAGTAGTTAAGGCATTACACCGTAATGCGACAAGTGCATTTAAAACGAAGAAGTTTGATACTGAATTAATTGAATATATTTATGAGGCGCCAGAAGCGGTGATACAAGTTCAATTTAAGGACGGTAAGTTATTTGGTACGGATTATGTTGGCCAAGATAAGGAAATGTATTCAGTTATTCCTGTCGGATGGGATGTCAAAAATAATCGTTGGGCTGAAGAGAAAAACGTAAGCGTGCAATCTAATAAGAGTAAGTCAAATAATCACAAGTCTCAAATGAACGAAGGTAAGAATGTTGAAGCCAATGATAAGCCCGAAGAAGTTACTACCAACCATAAACCTAATAATAACGAAGTTGAACAACAACGTAAGGAAGTAGAAGAATTTAAGCCGAGTGATGCAGACCTGGAACGTATTAAACGACAAGAGGACCGTTGGAATACGCCATCAGGAGGTGTTGGTGCTACATGGCAACAAGAAATGGAAGAGATGAAAAAACAGTAATAAAATAATGTATATACCTATTATACGGATTAAGTGAATTTAAAGTGGAAAATTTATTTGATTTACTAACTCTTAATAAGAGTGGAAGATTATCACAAGGTAAAGTAATTATTGCTTTAAAATACTTTGTGATAATTTATAACAAAGTCTGATTATTGATAGAAATAATCGATAAAAACCCCTATTAATTTTTATGTTAATAAGGGTTTTTATCGATCTTATTTTCAAAAAATGCTCTTTAGACTTGCCTATAAATCAAATTTTATTTTTAACTAATACTACGGTTTAAAAATAATAAAAGTTAATCTATTTCTAAATTTAATTGGCTACAATTAAATTTCTTGTCTTATCGATATGATTAAGTAACATACTATACTCTTCTTCATACATAGCTAAACGTTGCGAAAGAGAGTGATTCTCTGCTTCTAAATATTCAATTTGATTTTGTAAAGTTGTCAATTCATCCATTTCTTTATAATTTTGTAGAAATGAAATAATGTCATCTAATGTAATAGATAAAGAGTTTGTTTCTTTTTTTTGTTGGGAGGGAGAAATGTTATTTTCCACTTTTCGATTTTGTTTTGCCTGTTGTATTTCTTCTTCGTATTGTTTTCGCAAGTAAGAGTTCCAACGAAATCCGCAAGCAGCAGGAGTTCTGGCCAATGGTTTAGCCGCTTCTTTAAATGCAGCTAACTGTGTTCCACCGTTACGAATATTTTGAAGCACTATTGTTGCGAGAAGTAAATCGTTATCGTTAGTCCAGGAATCTTGTCTTGAAATTACCACGTTTCCATCCCCCTTATATGCTTTTTATTATATATATGCAAGTACTTAAAATGATAGAAGCTCAACTTCTCTTAAGATAATTAGGAGTAAGTTAATAGAAGTATGTATTTTTTAAAATGCGAAATTGCATAAAAAATTAGGTTGACTATTCACTATTGTTGTAACTATAATAGTTACAGCTAAGTAACTGAATTAATAGATTTGATGACATGAATTAGTTGTATTAGTGATGTATAAGCAATTATTAAACAATGAATGGAGTTGAAAATATAAGCCTACATTTAAGACGTTTGTATAAGAAAAGAAGTTAGGTAATATACATTTTTTTATAATCATATATAAATTAAAAGAGGTGCACATTTTGAAAATTTTTAAGGGAATTCTAGTTTCTTCAATTGCGTTAACAGCATTTAATGGGGTAGGTGGTATACTTCCAAGTGAAAAGTCAGAAGTTGCCTACGCAGCTACTTACAATTATTCAAATAAGCAATTGAATTCTACTGTACATAAGCAAGTTACTAAACAATTAATTTTGAAATTTAAAAATGAAGTAAATTTACCATATCAGGATGGGATAGAAAAATTTATTAAAGAAGAAAAACAAGACCCTGAATTAATTAAAATTTTAGCTGAATACCCAAATATAACTATAAATCGACTTTTTAGTTCTTTAAACCCTACAGAAATTAAAAATTTAGGTGAAGAAATAAAAGACTCTGATCATATTTCTTCTAATTTGCTAAATTATTATATTGTAGAAACCCAAGGTAATATCGATGTACAAGCATTACTTGTAAAATTTGAGAAATCATCTCTTGTTGAAACGGCATATCTACAGGAAGAAGAAGCACCACCAGAAGAGAGTTTACCAAATTTATCTGTTAATCCATATGATGAGCCTAGACTTACAAGGCAAGGTTACCTTGAACCAGCACCATTAGGAATCAATGCACCTTATGCCTGGAGTATAAAAGGTGGAGATGGAAAAGGAACCACTTTTGTAGATATGGAGTATGGCTGGTTATTTACTCATGAAGATTTAGTGAATCAGAAAATCGAATTGATATCAGGACAGAATAAGAGTGAACACCATGATCACGGTACTTCAGTCTTAGGGATTGTTTCGGCAGAAGATAATAACATAGGCGGAATTGGGATTGCACCAAAAGCTAAGGTGAAAGTTGTATCTCAGATTAGAGATAACGGTAGATATAATACAGCAGATGCTATATTAAGTGCAGTTAACAATATGCAAGCTGGAGATATCCTTTTATTAGAAGCCCAAGCAACATACGATGGATATGGAGATAAGAACTATCTTCCTGTAGAAGTAAAACCAGATATATTTGATGCAATACGTATAGGAGCAAATAAGGGAATTATTATCATTGAAGCAGGTGCAAACGGCGGAAATGATTTGGATCAATTTAGAGACCGTAATGGTAAACAAGTTTTAAATCGTAATAGTCCTGATTTTAAAGATTCAGGGGCAATTATGGTTGGGGCAGCTTCTGCAAGGGTCCCTCATAAACGTTCATATTTCTCTAATTACGGTAGTAGAGTGGATGTTTATGGGTGGGGAAATGCAGTAGACACAACAGATGCAAAACCAAGTGAATTTATGACAAATCTATATACATCTAGCTTTAGCGGAACGTCTAGTGCATCACCTATTATTGCTGGTGCTGCTGCATCAATTCAAGGGATCGCAAAAAATAATCAGGGGAAAGTATATACACCAAGCCAGCTAAGGGATATTTTAAGTGATTCTAGTACTGGAACGAAATCTAATGATCCAACTACCGATAAAATTGGTGTGTTACCTGACTTAAAAGCCATTTTATCTAAACTTGGTTTTTCACCAAACTTAAGTAATGATTCTTCCATTGTATTTCCTGAGGAACAAGAAATAAATAATGGAAATAAGGGAAATGAAGGATCTACTATTACATTCCCAAAAGAGGATTCAGCTAATAGTGAAGGGAAATCTAGCTTCATTTTCCCAGAATAATTGTAGAGATATCTTTTATTTAGTATGACAGACTTTTATAAAAATAGTTGTTAATAATACTAGTCAGATAGGCTCTTATGTGTAATAGCATAAGAGCCTATCTGTTATACTTTTAACTAAAAGAGAAAAATGCTTTAATCAATTTTTTTCAAAAGGCCTTTTATTTATTATCTTACAAAAACGTAATGTTAGTGTCACATAAATGAATTTTGCTATTAAGAAGATTAGGATATAATTTTTGTGAAAAGAGATGTGAGGTGAATAATATGAAACGAATTATGCTCATGTGTAGTGTTGTTGTTTTCTTTACAGTATTATTAACAGGTTGTAACTTAAACCGTCTCGGTACAGATACATATTATGTGCAAATTACCAAGGATGGTGAACAATTAAAAGAGAAAAATGTAAATGGGGATACAACTTACCAATATAAATTATCTGGATTTGATAAGGATGGTAAAGAGAAAGAAATGGAGTTTACAGCATTAAAAAATCTTCGTAAAGAAGCATTTTTACTTATATATTACTCGGAAGAAAAAGGTGTGAAATCTTGGGAAGAGATTAAGAAAGACGATCTCCCTACAAAAGTAAAAGAAAAATTAAAGGTGAATTAACATATAAAAGACGCCATTGTTAGAGAAATATATCCCTTATTTGTTTAGAGTTTCAAAAACAAAAAACTGACAGTTATTGTCAGTTTTTTCGCTTTTACAGAGATAAGTACGTAATTTTTAGGTGCTTTAAGTACTAATAAGGTTTAATTTTTTTTATTATTTTAGCCAAGAAGACTTCTTCCTCAAGGAACGCGAAGTGAGTAGATGGGAGATGTATTGGCTTCGAGCAAGGGCTGTCAGGAATCCCCCTCTTCTAAACGAGGTGAAAGTGGGGGGGGTTCAAGTATTTGTTGTAGCTTAATGGATTTCGTAATGGTTATGATATAATAAAACTCAAGTATAATAAGGGGGATTAATTAAATGATTTTTCAAAGCATGATAACAGCTATTATAGAAAAATTACAAGAGACGGTGAATCCCTATTGGATAATTGTGTTTGGATCAACGGCTGAGAACAGAGAACGGGAAGATAGTGATATTGATATAGCTTATTTAAGTGACACAACTTTAGGGAACTATGAACGTTTTTTATTAGCACAGGAGTTAGCTAACATTGTTCATAGAGATGTTGATTTAGTTGATTTATCCGAAGCTTCTACAGTTTTTCAAGCTCAGATTATACATACGGGAAAGACAATATTTTGTTCTGATGAAGAACGGAAAATTATTTTTGAAATGAAAACTTTAAAAATGTATTCAAAATTGAATGAGGAACGCAAGATAGTGTTCGATGATATAAAGAAAAGAGGTTCTATATATGAAGAATGAGGTTATTTTAAATAAAATTTCCACAATAGAGCGCTGTATAAAAAGAATCCAAGATGTATATGAAAATGACCCTGAAAATTTGGAGGATTACACAAAGCAAGATTCAATAATATTGAATATACAAAGAGCTTGTGAAGCGAGTATTGATTTAGCAATGCATATTGTTGCTGGGAAAAAATTAGGACTACCCCAATCTAGTCGAGAGGCTTTTGATTTATTGGTTACAGCAGGATTACTTAGCGCAGAGCTAGCAAATAAGTTAAAGGCGATGGTGGGATTTCGAAATA
This sequence comes from Bacillus cereus group sp. N31, assembly GCF_016483245.1. Lineage (NCBI taxonomy): Bacteria > Bacillati > Bacillota > Bacilli > Caryophanales > Bacillaceae > Bacillus > Bacillus cereus group sp. N31. Next base: position 36,922 of record NZ_JAEHCH010000033.1, read on the forward strand.
TTGCTGTTCATGATTATCAAAGTGTAAATTTAGATATTGTTCGTCAAATTATTGAAAAACATTTAACGGATTTTAAACTATTTACGAAAGAAGTTATGGGGATATTGGAATTTTAAACGAAAGAACAGAATAATAGAGCTAAGAAAGTGAGCAATCCTGAGAGCCACGAATTAGCTATTGATAGTAATGTTAAGAAAACGCCATATACAATTTTATACCTTACAATTTCAAAACCAAAAAGCAATGAAACTTATATGTAGAATAAAAAAGGGACCTATTTAGTAGGTCTCCTTTTTTATCTCGGAAGATATTAAATAAAAACCAGTCTTCATTCTTCACAGATAAAAACACTAAAACAATATGACTTTAAAATATCAATAAAGTTCACTAAGGGTGGTTTTTGCTCATCCCCTCGAAAAGGGGAAATAAGAAAAAAGCAAGCTTCCCTTTTAAGAAGATTTGCTTTTTTCTAAGCTATATTCATATTCTTTGACTCTTCTACATTTGCTATGGTAAGCGCTTTAATAAATACAACGTATTTATTGATTAACAAAAATATAAAACCCTTTTTCCCATCGATCTTTGAGCCATTGCAATTCTTCTTTCATATTGGGAACGTATTCGTTTGTTCGTTCCATTAATTTATAGGTTTCCACTAGTTCCAAACATCGATTTGGACTAGTAAGAGAATGTATAAAGAGCATATCACGTTTTGTTACCGATCCAAAAGAGATCCCTTCACGGCTCACCGATAATAACTCTTGAATTTCCTCTTGATCCATATTTGTTTTCTTTAGGTAATTATTCATATCGATGAATGTAGTGTAGCTCCATTTCATATTGTCATAATCATTTTCTTGTAGGAGCATTTCACGATAGGATTCCATATCATGTATGAGGAAATTACGAATCGCGTCTATAGAAAATTGCATGTACCAAACTTCCTTTACTGTATAGGATATGTGTGAGTTTTGAGGTTCCTTTAAAAAAGTATTTTCCTAATATGTAGGGAAATACTTTTTTACTTTACCATATATTTAAGTTCTTAGCTGACTTTAAAACCTGGTAATTTTGAAGGGAGAATCTTCATCGCTTCTCCTGTTTTGGGATTACGACTGTTATGCTCTGCAAGTTCCTGGACTTCGGATGTCCTCAAAAACCAAGTAACTGTACTTTTTCTCCTTGTTATAAACATTTTGCGATTTGGTACAATCCTATTTGTATCGCTGAAAACGCATCTTTTGAGTTAAGTTTGTTTCTTGTTTAATGAGTTCGATTTTTTCATCCTTCATACCTATATATTCAACAAGATTTCAGTAATCAATATAACGTGTTTGCTATATATAAAACGAGTTTCTTGCATTAGCATATTTATACTAGAGAAAGTTATGCTGTCTCGAAAAAAATCAGAGAATGATTTATATCTGATGTACTGACAGGCGTGTTGTTTTTTGGGTATATCTTCAATGTTCTTAATATAGCTACTTTACTTGTTTTATTAATAATTTGTATTTTGAAATTCAAGGATGATATTAATGTATATTTGCGTAAGTGAATAGTTTTCTGTTGAGTTTATAATAGGTGAAAAAAACGATTAATAGTTGGGGTACGGAAAGGATTCGAATTTACATTCTTTCTCAATACATATTATGGATAAATAAAGTAAAATATGGGTTGGAGTTATGTCTCATGTTGTGTTAATCCTAACAATAACTAAGGGTACATAATATGCTTTCATACCTTTGAATAATTTTGTTATAGAAGGGATGGAGATTTAAATGGCTTAAATTGTTGGTATTAATAGATACCTTTGTACTGGGGCTTTAATCTATATGCGTGAGGGCCTTTCCTTAAGTCTTGTCAGGAAGTAAGGAACAGTAAGCAAACACTTATACAATATGAATAGAGGAGAGGAATGCCTTATGAAAATACGTAGTCAAATTACATGTGCAAGTCTGGCCCTTTTAATAGCTGGAAGTTCCCTGTTATATACAACACCAACCTCAATTGTAAAAGCAGAACCCACTCAAAATGTATCTAGTTCGTTACAAACAAATACTCAACGAGATCATACTTCCGTCAAGCAAGCAATGCGGGATACATTGCAACTTGGATACCCGGGGATACTTGCTAAAACTTCTGAGGGTGGAAAAACGTGGGGGTATGCCGCTGGAATAGCGGATCTGAGAACCAAGAAACCAATGAAAACAGATTTTCGCTTTCGCATTGGGAGTGTGACGAAGACGTTCACCGCAACAGTTGTACTTCAATTAGTTGGAGAGAATCGCCTGAAGCTAGACGACTACATCGAAAAATGGTTACCTGGTGTCATTCAAGGAAATGGATATGATGGTAACAAGATTACTATCCGGCACATATTGAACCATACAAGTGGTATCGCTGAATACTCAAGGTCAAAAGACGCTGATTTTACGGATACAAAAAAATCATATACGGCTGAAGAGTTAGTGAAGATGGGGGTTTCTCTGCCTCCAGACTTTGCTCCAGGAAAGGGCTGGTCTTATTCAAACACAGGATACGTATTACTGGGTATCCTTATTGAAAAAGTAACTGGAAACAGCTATGCGGAAGAGGTTGAAAATCGAATTATTGAACCTCTTGAATTGTCGAATACATTCCTACCAGGCAACTCAAGTGTTATTCCAGGCACTAACCATGCCCGTGGATATGTCCAACCAGACGGAGCAAGTGAGCTAAAAGACGTTACTTATTATAACCCAAGTGCAGGTAGCTCTGCTGGAGATATGATTTCTACTGCTGACGACTTAAACAAATTCTTCTCTTACTTGCTCGGTGGCAAATTACTGAAAGAACAGCAACTAAAACAAATGCTTACTACAGTTCCTACAGGAAAAGAAGGAATCGATGGATATGGTCTTGGAATCTATGAAACTAAGCTTCCAAGCGGTGTCTCGATATGGGGACACTCAGGCGGCATTCTAGGGTTTACAACTCTAGTTGGAGGTAAACTTGGAGGCAAGCATACGTTGGTCGTCAATTGGAATAGTTTGGGTAGAACTGGCAGTCCTAATCCTTTTAAAAATATTTTACTTGCTGAATTTAGCAAGTAGGAAAAAGGAAAAAATTAACATAGTTTTCATAGTTGAAAATATACTTTTCTGGTTCAAAAGCCCCAACTTATTTTCAAGAAAAATTTGGGGCTTTTTTTGTTTTGGTGGCGTTTATTTTTCTTAAGCTGATGGATATGGAGTATCTGCCCTAAGTTAAATAAATTTTGACTTAAAAACAAGTGATTTTAACAACGTTAGGAGTGTTTCATGCAGCACAATGTCATTTGTGTTGTATTGGAAGAAGAAAAATTACATTAGAAAAGAGCCAGAATTCATCCTGTTAAGGGTAAATTGACTCTTAATATTTAAAAGGATGGAAAAAAGAAACACAGAAATAAAAAACCTCTGTGTTTCTTTTTGATTAATATATTTACTGAACTTTCCGGTACAGATGCTCCTTCTACCCTATTATAAAAGCGATTTTGAACGTAAGTAATTTGTAAGAAATGGGTAAGAAAAAAGAAATTTTCATTGTGTATGATAAAAATATAAAGAGGCGTGAAAGGCGGAACAGATATGACTTATATATGAAAAACAGACCAGTAACAAGAGTGTTTCAAGGAAAAGAAGTAATTTCTGTGGTTAACATATATGTGGAAAAAGAGGGATTTACCCAGGACAGAATGGCGTTTGTAAAAATAATAATTATGAAAATGATTACGAATTCAATGTTGACTTTTTTTCATTGGTGGAGATGGTAGCTGTGTGGTTAATACGAAATAGCAAGAAACCACCTATACAATATGAATAGAGGAGAGAAATGCCTTATGAAAACACGTAGTCAAATTACATGTGCAAGTCTTGCCCTTTTAATAGCTGGAAGTTCCCTGTTATACACAACGCCAACCTTAATTGTAAAAGCAGAACCTACTCAAAGTGTATCTAGTTCGGTACAAACAAGTACTCAACGAGATCGTAATTCTGTCAAGCAAGCAGTGCGGGATACATTACAACTTGGATTCCCGGGGATACTTGCTAAAACTTCTGAGGGTGGAAAAACATGGAGTTATGCGGCTGGGGTAGCGAATCTGAGCAGCAAGAAACCCATGAAAACAGATTTTCGCTTTCGCATTGGTAGCGTGACGAAGACGTTCACGGCAACAGTTGTACTTCAATTAGCCGAAGAGAACCGCTTGAATCTAGACGACTCTATTGAAAAATGGTTGCCTGGTGTCATTCAAGGAAACGGGTATGATGATAAACAGATTACTATCCGGCAATTATTGAACCACACAAGTGGTATCGCTGAATACACAAGGTCAAAAAGTTTTGATCTTATGGATACTAAAAAATCGTATAGGGCTGAAGAATTAGTAAAGATGGGGATTTCGATGCCCCCAGATTTTGCTCCAGGAAAGAGCTGGTCTTATTCAAATACAGGATACGTATTACTTGGGATCCTTATTGAAACAGTAACCGGGAACAGCTATGCGGAAGAGATTGAAAATCGGATTATTGAACCGCTTGAATTATCGAATACATTCTTACCTGGCAATTCAAGCGTGATTCCAGGAACCAAGCATGCACGTGGATATATCCAACTAGACGGAGCAAGTGAGCCAAAAGATGTTACTTATTATAACCCAAGTATGGGGAGCTCGGCTGGAGATATGATTTCTACTGCTGATGATTTAAACAAATTCTTCTCTTACTTACTTGGGGGTAAATTACTAAAAGAACAGCAACTAAAACAGATGCTTACTACAGTTCCAACAGGAGAAGCTGCACTTGGCAGATATGGTCTTGGAATCTATGAAACTAAGCTTCCAAACGGTGTCTCAATATGGGGACACGGAGGTAGCATTCCAGGGTTTGTTACTTTTGCTGGAGGCACACTTGGAGGCAAGCATACATTAGCTGTCAATTTGAACAGCCTGAATGCTGAGAGTCCTGATCCTTTTAAAAATATTTTACTTGCTGAATTTAGCAAGTAGGCCAAAAGGAAGAACGGATAAATTTTATCATATTTTCATAGTTAAACAAATAAATGATGAAATTGATCACTTATCTAAGGAGGCAATTCCCTCATGAAAAATAAACTAACTGGTGTATTAGCCGCTACATTAGCGCTAACTATGATTCTACCAACAGGGGCGAAAGCATTTTCTGACGGTAAGACTACAGTTGTATCTAACGCAGAAGTAGCTAGCCAAGAACTGAAGAAGATTGCAGCAGAAAAGGCTGCGCTACTCACGAAGTCCCATGGGACGACTAGCGTGCAGTATGCGCTAATTGATAATGGCAAGCTTACTTTGTCGGGGCAGGCTGGAAAGAACGATATGGAAGGGGAACAGCCGCTAACCAAAGAAACTCTATACGGGATTGGTTCAGTCAGTAAAATGTATGCAACAGCGGCTGTAATGAAATTGGTCGACGAAGGAAAAGTCGATTTGGATGCTCCTGTGGTCAACTATGTTCCTGATTTTAAGATGAAAGATGGGCGGTACAAACGCATTACCCCGCGTATGTTGTTGAATCACTCCTCCGGCTTGCAAGGTTCCACGTTAAGTAATGCATTTTTATTTAACGATAATGATACCTATTCCCATGATTTCTTGTTGCAGCAATTGTCCAACCAGAGCCTGAAAGCAGAACCTGGCGCGTTCTCGGTATACTGCAACGATGGCTTTACGCTGGCCGAAATTTTAGTGGAAAGAGTCAGCGGTATGAGCTTTACCGAATTTCTACATCAACGGTTTACAGAACTCTTAAAGATGAATCATACAAAAACGCCACAGGACAAATGGAGAGACGAAAAGCGGGCTGGACTTTATTTTCCGGCGTACCAAGGGCAGCTTCCAATTGAATCGGTGAATGTGATTGGTACGGGAGGGGTCTCTTCCACAGCAGAAGATATGGTACGATTCTCACAATTATTTATGGGACAGGGAAAAGGGATCCTCTCTGATAAGGTAGTCAAGGCGATGGAGCAAGAGGAATATAAAAAAGGAATGTGGCCGGGGGATGGAGATAATATTTTTAACTATGGTCTTGGCTGGGATAGTGTGAAACTATACCCATTCAGTGAATATGGGATAAAAGCCTTGGCTAAGGGCGGAGACACGGCACTGCAACATGCTATACTGGTCGTGCTTCCAGAACAGAAAATGGCAGCGGCTGTGTTGTCATCCGGTGGACGAAGCTCTACAAATCAACTGCTGGCAACAGAATTGCTGCTCGCCGTGCTTAAAGAGAAGGGTACAATTAAGAACATCAAGCCGAACAAATCTTTTGGCAAGCCGGTCAAGGTCAAGATGCCTCAAGAAGTGGCAAAGAAAGCGGGCTTTTATGGCAATAGCGAGACTCATTTCAAAATTGAAATTACGAAGAATGGAGAACTGTTCTTACCATCTAATCGAGAAGAAAAATATGTATATACTGCGGATGGAAGCTTTATTAATGAGAAGGGTACTTCTAAGCTCAACTTTGTCACCGAGAAGAATGGAAGAACTTATTTGAAGGAGAGCACATATAAATCGACACCAGAATTAGGGCAAAGTGCAATGACTCACTATTTAGCCGAGAAACTAGAAGACAATGTGCTATCAAAGAAAACCGCTGCCGCATGGGCGAAGCGGGAAGGTGTCAAGTTCTATCTCGTGAATGAGAAATTTAGTTCTATTGAATATCTCGTACAACCGAAACTTATTACCACACAAATTACTCGTAAGGAAGGCCTGGCGGGCTATTGGGAGGGCAGAAAAATTACAGGTCCGAACACCGCGACGCATCAGCTCCAGATCCCCGTGATGAATGGCCGTGATACGACGGAAACGCATTTCTATACAGAAGGCGGCAATGAATATATGGAAATGGCCGGGTTGTTATACGTAAGTGGAACCAACGTAAAACCACTTGATGCTAGTCAATCAACCAAAGTTACGCTGCAAGCAAATGGGCATGCGAAATGGTTTACGATCCCGCAAGCGGCAGCAGGAAAAATGATGACCGTGACATTGCCATCGAAGGGTGCGTTCGCGGTGTATGATGAGAATGGAGTATGTGTCAACTTTACCATCGTGAGCGGCAATAACAAAGTAAAACTGCCGAAGAATGGAACGGTTGTAATTGCTGGGGCACCGAACTCAGAATTTGCAATTACGTTGAACTAGCTACAATTCTAGATGGACTTCAACAAAACCAGTACGACATAGGAACGGTGTTTTGCTGGTTTTGTTTGTATTTACGTATTATCTTTAAGAAGAGAATTTCAACGAATAATATCATGCTCAAACTCTGCAAAAACAGCTATCATACTAATTTAGGGCAATCATCATTTGCTCCATTAATCTTCTTGATGTAAATACGTTCGCAGCCGGTATTATGATGTACAAGCCCTATACGATACAGGAATTATTGGAGGTGTTTCAGCTACTAAGTTTACGCCATATGGCACACTCACACGTCAACAGGCTGCACTTATGTTAGAACGAACTCTAGAATATCTAGGTGTAGAAAAAGAGTCAAATATAGAGTCCTACCACATCGCTATCAAGCTAAAATTTTATAGTACCCCCAGAACGAAATTTTGTACTAAATTGTAACAAAATTTCGTTCTGGGGGTATTTGCATTTCTTAGCTTGATGGAGATGTGACGCTACCCTTATAAAGGTATAGTTTTCGTACTTTCATATACAATCATGTCACTTAAGTAATGTGAGCGTCGCTGCTATTACATTGTCGACAAATGAACGTTGGGGGCGAGATTTCATTATAACCGTTAGACCGATTAACGCTACAATCAGTGCCTGTGACAAAGACTTTGCATCTGTGTTGACTTCCAGCTCACCTGATTGGATTCCTCGTTCGATGGTCTCCTGAAAAATGACGGCGAGGTACATTTGATGTTCTCTGGTCAAAATTTCAAATCTCTCATCATGAGGTGCTAGTTCAACCATTGTATTGATACAAAAACAACCTTTACTAAGATCCTCTGCGTATTCTTCATTGACGACATCGGCAAAGAAAATAGAAAATGACTCTTTTACAGAGGAGTGACTTTGAAGCCTATTTCTTATATCAGAGGCCCGAGACATTGTATATCTACGAAGTGCGGCTTCAAACAATTCTTTCTTATCTCCAAAGGTCGAATAAATACTAGGGCGTTGAATGCCCATTCTAGAAGTAAGATCACTTAATGAGGTAGCCTCATATCCCTTCTCCCAAAATAACTGCATTGCTGCATCTAAAACTTGATCCTCATCAAATTCACGGGTTCTTGCCATTAAGAATTCTCCTTCTCAAACTTTGATTTTATTAATTGTTTTAGGATAGGCGTGTAGGTAAATACAATTGTTCTTTTATTACCAAACAGTATGTAATTATTATATAATTAGCCATTCTTTATGTCAAATCAAGCTGCATTCATTTAATGCAACATAAACTTTAGTTCAAAAATCGTTGACATCATGAATAAGACTAAGTTATATTTACCAGTAATCATATTGTACCGAACGGTATGTTATGGTTAAGAATCTAATGTGATTGGAGGTTAAGGTATGTTCAAAACAGAGACAAATATAGATGATGATCCACTCTACACTAAGATAAGTCATAAATCTTCCATAACAAAACCTAATTTGAATCAACAGCCATCCATGTCTCACGCTTTGGCATTATTGTTTGCGGCTGCCTGTGGAATGTCTGTTGCCAATATTTACTTTGCACAGCCGTTGCTTGATCAACTATCTAATGAGTTTGGTATTAACCATTCCATTATTGGTGTTGTTATTACCGTTACACAAATTTTTTATGGAGTGGGCTTACTGCTACTAGTACCGCTTGGAGATTTGCTAAACCAGCGACGTCTAATTGTCGGTCAAATGCTATTATCTACAACAGCTCTGGTTATAGTTGGTACTGCTTCCTCCAGCATGGTACTTTTCGCAGGTATGGCTTTGGTGGGGCTGCTTGCAGTTGTGACACAGACTCTCGTGGCGTTTGCAGCGCCCATCGCTTCCCCAACAGAAAGGGGACGTGTCGTTGGCATTGTAACAAGTGGGATAGTTATTGGCATACTTCTCGCACGTACTTTTGCTGGTATATTAACAGATGTTGCGGGATGGCGTTCTGTATATCTATTTTCTGCTGCGCTCATGCTCTTGATGGTTTTTATGTTTATAAAGATGTTGCCCAATGTTGAGCGCGAGGTAAAATCGCTATCCTACCCTCAGTTGATTAGATCGGTGCTTACTTTATTTATTCAAGAACGAACGTTACGCGTTCGCTCCGTTCTAGCCATGCTGATTTTTGCTGATTTCAGCATTTTGTGGACTTCACTAGTACTGCCACTTAGTACACCGCCAATTGCTCTATCTCATAGTGCAATTGGCGCATTCGGTCTTGTAGGTGTGGCTGGAGCCTTAGCTGCGGCACGGGCAGGGAAATTGGCCGATCAAGGTTACGGACAACGAACGACAGGCATTGCTTTAGCTCTATTATTGATTTCATGGTTGTTCATCAGCTATATGGAGCAGTCATTAATCGCATTAGTGATAGGGATAGTTCTACTTGATTTGGCCGTACAAGCAATACATGTCACGAATCAAACCATGATTCTTCCATTGCATACAGAAGCACGGAGTCGACTTACTGCTGGATATATGGTGTTTTATTCTATCGGCAGTGCTGGTGGTTCAATTGCTTCGACTCAAATATACGCACACTTTGGCTGGGGAGGGGTTTCCTTACTCGGAGCCTCTGTCAGTGCTTTCGCTCTTCTTTTTTGGGCTATGACCAGACGAGTTAAGATTTTATGAAATAAACGTGTGTTATCCAATATGAGAAACATGTTACTACCATAAAGGAAATGATTAATTTTTTTGACTTACAATCTAATTGGACTAGGAGAGATAACAAATGGAAATAGGTATTACGTCTTTTGTAGAAACGAAACCAGATGTTCATAGTGGTGAAGTGATAAGTCACGCACAGCGGTTGCGTGAAGTTGTTGAAGAAATCGTTCTTGCTGATCAAGTAGGACTTGATGTGTTTGGTGTTGGTGAGCACCATAGGAAGGATTATGCAGCATCCTCTCCAGCGATGGTTCTATCAGCGGCGGCACCACAAACGAAAAAGATACGGCTTGCGAGTGCAGTAACCGTGCTTTCTTCAGCTGATCCTGTACGTGTTTTTCAGGATTTCTCTACACTGGATGGCATTTCAAATGGACGTGCAGAGATTATGGCGGGTCGTGGTTCCTTTATCGAATCTTTTCCACTGTTTGGCTATGAATTGAAGGACTATGATGAACTGTTTGAAGAACATTTGGACCTACTGCTCAAAATACGTCAGTCCGAAAAAGTGACTTGGGAAGGCGGGCATCGACCAGCAATCAATAATTTAGGTGTGTATCCAAGACCTGTTCAAAATCCTTTACCGATATGGGTTGGTAGCGGTGGGAATCAGGAATCTGCTATCCGTGCCGGTTTTCTGGGATTACCACTTATGCTGGCGATTATTGGTGGTAGCCCAATGCACTTTGCACGAATTGTACAGCTATATAAGAAAGCGGCGGCTCACGCTGGTCATGATGTATCAAAACTTCAGGTGGGATCTCATTCGATTGGATTTGTTGGAGAGAATACGGAATTGGCAGCAGATACATTTTTCCCTTCCACTCAGGCAGGCATGAATAAACTTGGTAAAGAGCGGGGGTGGCCTTATTATGATCGTTCCAGCTTTGATGCTGCACGAAGTTTTGAAGGGGCGTTGTATGTTGGTGATCCAGATACAGTCGCCGAAAAAATCATCCATCTTCGTAAGCATGTAGGGATTACACGCTTTATGATGTATGTACCATTAAGTACCATGCCACATGATCAAGTCATGCGTGCCATAGAATTGCTTGGAACAGAAGTTGCCCCTCGTGTAAGAGAGGAAATTGCCAAATGGGAAGCTGAAGGAGAACAGGAGACACATCTATTCCGTTAATTATTCCATAAGGATTGCATCAAGTTTCATTATTTAATTGGAGGAATTGAAATGAAAATTGACAGTCGAGTATTACCAGAATTAAAACAGGCTTTCTCACAATTTCCAGGCTTTCAATTAGAGGAGGATTTAGAGGCGAGTCGAAGTCTCTTGTCGAATCCACATTTGGAAAAATCAGAGCTTGTACATATGACCAAGCGAATGATTCCTGGCGCAGCCGGCGAGATGTTAGTTAAAATTTACGAACCCGTTGAGAAAAATCTTGATAAACTTCCAGCTATGCTGTGGATTCACGGTGGTGGATACGTAATGGGCCACCCTGATATGGACGATGTTTTGTGTGAACGCTTTGTTCAGACTGCTGAATGCGTTGTTGTGTCTGTCGATTATCGACTTGCGCCCGAGCATCCTTATCCAGCGGCTATTGAAGATTGCTATGCAGGCTTGGTTTGGATGACAAATGAGGCAGAATCGCTTGGTATTGATGTGAATCGTGTTGCAATCGCCGGTGCAAGTGGAGGCGGTGGACTAACAGCAGCACTTGCGTTAATGGCTCGTGATAAAGGAGGTTCATCTATTGTTTTTCAGATGCCGCTGTATCCAATGCTTGATAGCCGCAACATAACACCATCAAGCTACGAGATTATAGAAGACAACGCAACATGGAATAGAGCAAACAATTTGACGGCTTGGGGTATGTACTTGGGCAAGGAGAACGATACTAACGAACCATCTCCCTATGCCGTACCTTCGAGAGCAGACAACTTAGCAGGGCTACCGCCAACTTATACATGTGTTGGTCAACTCGATTTATTCCGAGATGAAACCATTGAATATGTAACACGACTTGCACAAGCAGGAGTAGACGTTGAATATCATCTATACCCTGGCTGCTTCCATTGCTTTGAAGTACTTGTGCCTGAAGCCGAAGTGAGTCAGCGTGCCAGTCAGAATTATTTTGATGCGATGGCCCTGGCGCTTCATCCATAATTTATTTATCACCAATGATTATCAATAATTGAAATGCTAATGATTATAATAAAAAAGAACCTTCAATAGGTTCTTTTTTATAGTTGGTAAATATGTTATCAACAATAGATGGTAATAAAAATAGAAATTCAGACACTTTTTAATAATGGGCTAAGTTTTCTTAGGAAGAAATCTATTTCTCATGACTGATCGCTAGATATAATAGGATATATCATTTATTAATTTGGGTGGGTGATTTAGCTTTTTGAGTTTACCACACTTAAATTTAAATTTTGTTTAGGGACAAAATGTTAAAGTTTTACATTCTGAATTAACAGAAAATTAAGGTGGTAAAAATCCTATTAAATCTTTTATCAGGTAACTCATATTTCTTTGGCCTTATTTTCATGGTATTACCGAACGTTTATATGTCTCTAAGGGAAAGAAATACTTTAAGTTTTATTACCATCTAATGTTTGATTAAGATGGTAACATGAAAATAAAACGTTTACAACCAGAAAATAAAGAAAAAATATAAAAATTCGACTTTATTCGACATTACTACTATGAGAGAAAGAATCTAAAATAAGTAAATCTTATATTTAGAGGGGGTATTTATCTTATAAATAACGGTTAAAACGTTTGCAAATGTTTCACGAGTAATTAAAAACGTCTAATATAAAAATTATATTGTGACAATTTTAAACGAACATACTTTATAATTCATACTTAGATTATTGAACTATCCCCACTTTCACTTCATTTAGAAGAGGGGGATTCCTAAGTAAAGAGTTCTATCGAACTCTAATTTATTAGGCTATCTCCGCGGTCCTTGCGGTTAGAAGCCTTATCGCTTTATTCTTTAGATTAATACTTGCGTTAATATCCCTATCATGGTGAGTACGACAAGAAGGGCAGTCCCATTTACGCAGGTTTAGATTTTTAACGTCTTTGTTTTGATATCCACAATTTTAATGGGCTTATAAAGGGAATATACAAGGAATATACAAGGAAAAGGAAGGTGTAATCCTTCCTTTTCTTATCCAGTATGTCCATGTGAATATTTGATAATATTTACCGTACTTTGAGTACCTGTTGAAGAACTCGATCCAAAAGTTACTGTGACAACAATTAAGATACCAAGTAAGCTAACCGCTAATTTTCTCATTTTAATGCTCCTTTTTTAAACTTTTTTTCACTGGCTTTGCTAGCTTCATAAAAGTAATAGCTTGCTTTTACATGATTATTTTCTTTATAAAATTGGGTTGCTAATTTTTCAGTATATTCATTTATATACTCATATAGTTCTTCGCGTTCAAAATAAGAAATTCCTTCTAAAATGGCTTTTTCTACATCACTTGCACAACTATTAAGGTTCATTTTTTCTAAAATATTAAAGTGATGTATATAACCTTCAATACATAACTGAGTGGAAAGTTGTAGTCCCTTTTCAATTAGCTCTTGAGCTAATTGGTTTTCTCCTAATTTATAATGTTCTCTTGCCTCAATAAATAAAGCTTTATAATCACTTGGTAGTTTTTGATTAACTTCAGATAAATATCGTAATGCTAACTCAGAAAGGTTTTGTGTAGCATACATAAATCCTAGATTGTGACGGACAATTAAAATATTGTATTCTAAATTTTCTTTTTGGAATGCATCCATCGCTGAAATATAATGTTCTTCGGCTAATTCCCACTCTCTTAAATGAGTACATGCCAGCCCGTATAAGTTATTGCAAAAAGCAACTTTTAATTCATATCCCATGTGTTTTGAAAAGATATCTTTAGCTTTCATAACATGATTAATACATAAGATCGATTTATGTGTATGACAGTAGAAAACAGCCAATTCATAATGGAATTCAGCGTATTCAATTTCGTCAGGTATTGTTGATAATAAACTTTCAGCTTTATCAAAATGTATTCTTGCAAGACTATGATTACCCGTAACATTCGAATGTATTGCTTTAAAGAAGTGATAATAGTATGAAAGGAAGTCATCTGTAGGAGTCTCGTAAGCATCACATTGTTTAAAACTATCTTTAGAAATACTTAAACTATCAACTAGATATTGGTGTCTAAAATCAAGAAGTGAGTAGTATAATAGTATGGTTTGATTTTCTTCTATATCTTGGATTTTATTTTCAATTTCTTGTTTCAGTAATTGAGCGGCATCTACATGTCTGGCTCTAATTTCCTGATACCATTCATTTAATAAATGATTTATTTGTTCGTGTCCCTTTAATTGAACATTCATTGTTCAGTCTCATCCTCTCCATAGATACTATATAGCAATTAGTATCATAGCAGAGTTTTCCTCTATTAAAACCTATCAAACAGCATTTTTCAATATAAGACGGAATATTCTATTAATTAAATTCGGTTTAATTTTGGTTTAAATAGTATTTATTATTGTTATTTTTGTAAAAATAATCTCTTATTTAGGCTACAAAGCAGATAAGAAATATTTTCTCAACAGGATAAAAGGTATTCATCTATAAGTACTATGTATAAGGATAATAGGAAAATAGAAATAAATAATAAAGGGGAATGTGAAATGATAGCATTAAAAAATGATTGGGATATAAAAGAAATTTCGGAAGAGAATGTAGATTTGTTAAAGGTTATGGCTCATCCAGTAAGATTACAAATTGTAAATGAATTAATGCATCATAAAAAATACAATGTTACACAGTTAACGGAAATAATAAGGCTCCCTCAATCTACTGTTTCACAGCATTTATCAAAATTGAGAAGAACTGTACCCCATACAGAAAGAAAAGGATTAGAAGTATATTATTATATTGGAAATGCTAAAGCTCGTCGGATTGTAGAAATTTTAGGTTTGTAGGTTAAGAACATGCAAAAAAAGTTCCTTTTATAAAGTAAGGAACTTTTTTATTTATATATAATAATTTCATTTTGTAAGAATTACTGTGTAGATAAGAAAATATTGCTCATATAATTTCTGTACATTTCAAAGCAGTGTAATTAAATAAGGTCTACGTATTTATTTTCAATAGAACTTATCAAAAGCCCCTGAAAAGTAGGGGCTGGTTGTATAGATAAAGGTACATTTATTATAGGAATATATGTAAAATTAATTAATCATTAGTTTATTATTTCTGAATTAGTTGTAAAGCTTTCATCTGTTCTAAAAGAATTAAATTGTTTTGTTCAATCATCTTTGCTACTGCTTCAAAGTATGCTTGATTCTCAAGAACCTCAATCCGTTTCTCTTTAGGAAGTGATTGAAGTATTTCTTTCATTTCTTTACACTCGTATATGCTATTCTCTGAGTCGTCTATTAATTTATTGCGACGATTTGTGTATTCAAGTGCACCTAACGTCGCTAATGCGCGGGTATCTAGTCCTAGGATTTCCATGCATACATCTCCTTTCCTCTATAATAATTCGATAGGGAAAAGGAGATTCCTTTAGTGATTTGGTAGAGTTTTTATATTGCAATGCTTATAGGTGATTTTCCAACTGTTATTACTGTATTTACGGTATAGTCAACGGAGTTAAGAATTGTAACTGTATATTGTTCCGGCTGAGCAATATAGATGAATTGCCCATCAGGTGTAAATGTAGCGTCTGCTGGATTGTTGATGGAAATCGTTCCTGTGGATAGTTGTTGTGCTGTATCAAAAATAGTGATTTCATTGGTTGTTTTGTTTCCTAGCAATGCTACGGGTTGATTAGGTGAAAGAGAAAGGGTTCCATTTAAGATAAATGTATTTTCATCTTGTGGCGTGACTGTTAAACTCTTAAGTTTAAACCCACTAAAATTAAAGCAGCAATTAGAATCAGTTGTGTAAAAAACAATCTCATTAATGGAGAATTTGTGCCATTTAGAAAAAGCTGCTGGTCCTTGTCCATATTGATTTTGAACAGGAGAAATAGTACGCCATATATACGAACACTATGTACTGGACAGGAAGCATCTGGTGAATTGGTTTGTAGTAGGCAAGGGTTCGGTGTTTGCATTGTACATGGTTCAAATGTACATTTGAATCGCTCTGTATTCCATGTAACGGCAACGGTGTAATTCGTATCATTAATTATATATCCTTCAGGAGCTGTAATTAAAACCTCAAAATCTACATGTTGATTGCACGTGCCTTGGCAAGGTAACATGGGCTTTACTTCCTTTATCAAAAATTATGTGTTTTTTCATGGGGTCTATAAAGTTGATTACATACTGTAATAAAAAAATATTTTTAGAACCTATGCCTTTTAAAGAGATAATCATGTTTGAAAGGCCTGTCTTCTTTGATACAACATACAATTAGGTGGCAATGCTCTATATTATGATTCTTATTTCCTAATGCGTGTCCATATTGTGGTTATCTTAATCGTTAGAAGGTATAATCCAATAATGGTAAAACATATTGAAGTAAGTAGAAGGTTAATCTCGATACGTTAAGTTTAATGATAGGGCACGCGATAAAGTGCTATTAAATTCGAGGAAGCCAAAGTATAAAAGGGGCATTTATTGCAGCTCGAATATCTATTACTGATTTATTGCATATAAAAAGTAGCTGCACAAAAGTGCAGCTATTTTTTTCTTAAAAACATTATTATGCAAATAGCATACTTAACGTAAACTTGCGCTTAATGGTACTTGTGAATAAACTGTGAAATTGCTACCATAAGTACCGTGTCTAGAGAATGAAGAAGAAATTGAACTGTTCCAATTTTTATAGGTAGATCCAGACATATCTGCTCTTAGTAGCACGTTTGAAAAGCTAGATTGGCTAAAAGAATTACGTCCAGTATCTTCCACACCCTGAACCATTTTTACTGGTTCATATTGAGAAAATGTACCATATACAGGCTGATTTGCGTATCTAGGGCTTCCATTTACATACATAGTAACTGTACCATTTCCGTTATTAACTAATTTAAGATTTACTCGATCACCATCTTTAATTGATGTATCATACTGTGTATTCCAATACTTACTGTTTTGACCGGATTCATTATATCCTGAATTAAGAAATACTTTATATCCACTTGGTGTTTTTGAAATACCACCTTCAACTTTAGATGCTCCAATACCTAAATACCAATTTACATATCCATCCTTAACAACAACTGACTTTGGTAGATTTATATCAGCTGAAATCCCGGTATAGTTACTATTTGTAACACTTTTTACAGCACCTTCTGTAGCTGCAAAGCTTGTAGTTGAAAACATTGATAGAGAAATTAGAAGTGAACCAAATAGATACATCATTTTTTTCTTACTTTTCTTTAATACTTGATTCATTTTAGGTCCCCCTTACTTTTTATTGTTAAATTGCATTGAAAGTTGGCCAACTAACTATGACTTACAAAGCAAAGATACATCAGGATTCATTGGATGTATATATTTTCCTGTTATAAGTCATTGAAATGTCAAATATATTAGGTGTTTCATATTTATCAATATAGATGGAGTTGACAGATTAAAGTGGTATGTCTATTTAAATTCACGAAGCTTTTGTTAAAAATACCATTAAGGCCTATAAATGTGTTGGATATAAGATGTACTACGATTTATTTGCGAGAGATAAATATGGAATGAATACAAAGAGGACTTTTCAAAGGATGTATCTGAAATTTTTAGAAATAGAATGACGATAAATGAAATAAATAAACAGTTTTTGTTAAGGAGTTTATTGGTTCGTAGGTGGAAGGAAATATTTGATTTAAAAGGCGTGGATTTCCTATATGAAAAGAAGAAAGGGGGTCCAGCCATGGAAAATACAAGATCTAAGTTAAGTAATGCAGCTATTGAAGGGGATATAGAAGCATTAGAAGAAGAAAATGAACGTTTACGTATGGAAATTGATTATTTAAAAAAGTTAAAGGCCTTAGTTCAAAAAGAGAAGAAATTATATAACAAGAGTAAGCGTAATGTATCTTAAAGAATACGAAGTATGGAACATTATAAGATGGAATCAGATAACTATTTAGATTATTATAATCACAAAAAAATTAAAGTGAAGTTAAAAGAAATGAGTCCAGTACAATACCGGACTCACATTCAAATGGCACTTAAGTTTGTGTTTAACTTTTTGGTTCCAGTTTATAATATTCGGTCGGTTGTTTGCTACGTTTAGCGATTGTTAGTTTTTAACTCATCTCATATTGCGTTTAGTTTAAGTATTGCGAGTAAAAGAATAGGAATAGAAAAATTAACGTTTTGCTAAATAATCTGTTAAAGAAACTTAAAGGAATAACAAGTTCTCCTATTGTAAGGCTTTTGAGTTTATCCTTATTCGGTCTTTTTATTAATTCTTTAAATGTTTGGAAGTTTATTCTATTAATGAAAGACCAACTTGGCACAGCTTTTGTATCTGAACCTATTCTGAAAATGATATGAATACTATGTGCATGAAAACCGCTTATAATTAAAATAAGCAAAAATCCTATGATAATAAACCAAGTCATTTTCCAATACCTCCTTACAGTATTTAATATTAAGATATTAAAACTGCTGAGAAAGTGTGCTATTGTCCATAAAAAATATTGAAAAATTGTTGAGGAAACGTTGAGAATGTTGCAATGCTATTGATCGTTGAGGAGATATTTATGCTTTTTCATTTGATATTTATAGAAAAATAAAATAAAAAAGAGAACAGTTGCGTGGACTGTTCTCTTAAGGAGCGGAAGTGCTGAACATTTTCAATGACAATGATTCAAACATTCCGTTAATAGTATGTGCATATGTTTGAAGTTCATACAAGAAGGTAGCTAAAAAATAGCTACCTTGCCTCAGGGAAAATTCAAGAAAATCAGAGATTCATTATGGATACAGATTGGCTGTTACCAATCTATTTGTATTATTGGAAAGGATTCCGCAAGTTATTCATAAGTTAAAATCTCACTTCATTATAGGTTCAGTGGCTGGCAAAGTAAAAAGAGCACTTTTGTAAAGTGCTCTTTTTAACATGTGTATTAGGATTTGGTCTGGCCCCATTTGGTGAGACAAAGAAAAAACACCTAGATAACATGTTTCCTATAAGCTATAGGTGACATATTA
>NZ_JAEHCH010000034.1:0-48681 GCF_016483245.1 Bacillus cereus group sp. N31
CCCTCCAAGTAATAGTGTAACATCCATGTGTATACATGGTCTTTTTCACACTGTCTACCTAAAGGGGATAATATCACATTTTTGATGGGCTTTTTCGTCTATCTATAAAGTGTAAATTGAAATGGTAACTTTTTATTGCTGTGATGTAACACTTTCATCTTTCTTCATTTCAAAGATTTTCTTTCCATCTTCATCTACAATTTTAATAGTGTTTCTAAGTTTTGGTACACCAATATATAAAACGGGATTTTCATCTTGCCCTTTATCTTTTTCAATATGTAATACGATAACAGATGTGTCTTTTTCGTCTTGTACTTCTTTTACTGTAATTTTATCGTTTTTATACTTTTTTCCAAATGCTACATACACCATTCTTTTTCCTTCACTAATACTACCATTTGAGTAATGAATCATAGTTGGATCTTTTTGTGCTTTTTCATATAAATTTAATGGGCCATATCCGCCTTCATTATATCTGGATTTTTCTAATACCCAATACCCCTCATAATCATTGTTAATAGAAACACATGCATGTAAAGAAATGAGCCCAAATAGTAGAAAAGGAAATAGAATTTTTTTCATTTGTTCACCTTCTTTTATTAATTCAAATGAATATACCATAATTTAACTATTTTTTACGTAATAATACTACCATTTTTTTGTAGTATTGAATACAATCAAGTTAAAAATTAAGAAAAATATGATAATATATTTATATAAAAGTTTAAATTTTAATATACGTGGTTAGTGGGGGAACCGTTATGAAAATGAATGAAATAGTTGAGAGTACACAATTTCCGAATACAATTCAAACAATTACAAACGATTTAAAAGCACTAGGAGTCGAAAAAGGAATGACAATTATTGTTCATTCATCATTAAGTTCTATCGGCTGGATAGCTGGCGGAGTGGTTGCAGTAGTAGAAGCTTTAATGAAAGTCGTTACCGAAGAAGGAACAATTATAATGCCAACACAATCTTCGGATTTATCTGATCCGAAACATTGGTCAAGACCGCCTGTACCTGAAGAGTGGTGGCAAATTATACGTGATAGCGTCCCAGCATTTGATCCACGTATAACACCAACAAGAGGAATGGGGAAAATAGTTGAATGTTTTCGTACATACCCGAATGTAGTACGAAGTAATCATCCATTAGGAAGTTTTGCTGCATGGGGGAAACATGCAGAGGAAATAACAATGAATCATTCGCTATCGATGAGTTTGGGAGAGGAATCACCATTAAAAAAAATATACGATTTTGATGGGTACATATTATTAATTGGTGTTGGCTATGACTCGAATACGTCTGTTCATTTATCTGAAGTACGTTCTGGTGCATGTGAATTAATAAAAGTAGGAGCACCAATTATAGAAAACGGTGAAAGAGTATGGAAAGAATTTGTTGAAATGGATTACGAATCAGATACGTTTGTGGAAATTGGTGTAGAGTTTGAGCGAAAAGGAACTGTAACAATGGGGAAAATAGGTAATGCAACGAGCCGTCTTATGAAGCAACGTGATATAGTTGACTTTGGAACAGAATGGTTTCTTAAGAAAAATCAGTAAGGGATGGTTACAATGAAGGGGAAAAAGGTATTAATTACAAGCGGTGGTTGTTTAGAAAAATGGGATCAAGTACGCGGACATACGAATATGGCTAAAGGTACGATTGGAAGAATAATCGCAGAAGAACTTATAGCTAAAGGGGCACACGTTATATATTTACACGGTTATTTCGCTGAGAAACCGAACGATGTAAATAGAGGATTAGAATTACATCCATTTGAGGGAATTGTTGATTTGCAAGATAAAATGAAAAGTATCATTACGCATGAAAAAGTCGATGCGGTTATTATGGCAGCGGCTGGATCAGATTGGGTTGTGGAAAAGATTTGTGATCAAGATGGCAATGTTCTTAATATGAATGGGAAAATTTCAAGTGATATAGCACCAATTATACATTTTCAAAAAGCTCCAAAAGTTTTGAAGCAAATAAAACAATGGGATCCGGAAACAGTACTCGTTGGTTTTAAGCTTGAAAGTGATTTAAGTGAAGAAGAACTGTTTGAGAGAGCGAAAAATAGAATGAAAGAAGCAAAGGCGAATGTAATGATAGCAAATTCACCACATTCTTTATATTCGCGCGGGGCTGTACACTATGTAATTGGACAAGATGGTAAAGGAAAGTTATGTAAAGGGAAAGATGAAACAGCGAAAGAAATTGTCAAAAGCTTAGAGATATTATGTAATCGTATTACTGCTTTGTAAAATTAAGTTTTTAGATAAGAATGAATCCGCATAGTATATGGGTAAGCGAAACTTTAATTAGTGGGAATTTTACTTTTACACGAATGTGAAGCATAAACCAATCAAGAGCTATACGCAGAATAATTGGTGAGGAGTGGATTCTATGGAACATTTATTAAAGCAAGCTATTAAACTTAGAAATGAAAAGAAATATGCGCAGTCTAGAGAAATACTTATAGGATTAACAAACTTTACAAAAGATGCAGAAGTACTGTACCAATGTGCATGGATACACGATGTCATGGGATTAGAAACAGAAGCAGTTCCGTATTATGAGCAGGCGATCGCAAATGGACTTGATGGTGAATCCCTTTGCGGTGCCTATATCGGTTTAGGGAGTACATATCGTTGCATTGGAGAGTATGAAAAGGCAATTGTGGTACTAGAAGCTGGAGTAAAGAAATTCCCTGAGAACGATCCGATGAGAGTATTTTTATCATTAGCAAAGTATAATGTAAACGAACATGAATCCGCAATGAAATTATTACTTGAAACAGTCGTGAAAGTAGATGAAGTAAAAGAATTTGAACGTGCTATTTCATTTTATAAAGACCACTTAAACGAGGTGTTTAAATAAAGGAGTGAACGTATGAGTGTCACACTATCGCGAAGGCGAAAAGGCATTTGGATTGGACTCGTATCTTGCATTATGTTATCCAACTATTTATTGTATGCCCTTCCCATTGTACCAGCTGCTCCAAAAGAAGTAGTGCTTGGGTCATTATTAGATTGTATGTTTGTAATTCCAGTCATTACGTATTTCTTTATTATTCGAAAAAGATACTCGTTAACGTATATCTTTCCTGTCGTAATAGCTGGATATATATTTGCGAGATTTATAATTCCAAGCGACTATTTACAAGCTTTTTCATTCGTTTCTTATATAGTAGTGACGGGGGAAATTGCATTTGTAGCTTTACAATTGTTCCTTCTATATAAAATCGTGACAATGCTTCCTAAAATAATTAATAAATATAAAGCATATAAAAAAGAGTATTCTTCATTCTCTTATTCAATTGATGCAGCATTTGATGACACTATGAAAAGAAGTAAGGTTATAAATATCATGCTTACTGAGTGTAAGCTAATCTATTATGCGTTATTATCTTGGCGTGCAAAAGTACCAGATGACGAATTTACCTATTCTTACCATAAAAACACCGGTGCTATAGGTGTTTATATCATGATAATTCACGCAACAGCAATTGAAAGTATCGGTTTTCATTATTTACTTCATCAATGGAATCCAGTAATAGCTTGGATTTTACTTATTTTAAACGTATATGCGATGATTTATTTTATAGCTGAAATACAAGCGATACGTAAAAATCCAATTATCATAACAGAAAAACAAGTAATGATTCAAATCGGATTAGGAAAGAAAATCGTTTTGCCATTTACACAAATTGATAATATTACGTTCTACAAGGGGGAATCACTAACAGCAAAAGAAGAGAAAGAGGTATTGGATGCAACTGTTATGGAGTTCATAAAAGAACCTGCTACTTTTGAAATAACGTTAAAAGAGCCAGTAAAAGCGCAGGTGTTATATGGTTTTTCTAAAACAGTAAATCGTGTGCACTTAAATGTTGATGAGGAACGGAAATTTTATAATGCGATTTCTGAAAGGTTAAAACTTATAAGTCATGAATAGTGAAAAACTCCTTCTAAAATAAGAGGGAGTTTTATTGTGTAATTGTAGACAACAATATAAACAACTATATACTTCTTAATTGCTATATAAATGGATATAATTAAGGATAGAAATAGCATAAGGGGAACAAAATAATGAATCAATTACGTACATCAAAAATTGAAATTACAGAAAGAAAAATTCGGTATGATTCGACAATAGTGGATTACGATTGCTTATTGCTGAAAAAACAATCGGAAAGTATCGTGTTATTTCACGAGGTCCAGTATTCATTTACAATGACGGCACACGATACAAAGTTAACTATTCAAAAAGGAAGTTACACAATTGCATACTACTGGGAAGATCGTCCTTACAATTTATACGTATGGAGAGATAAGGAAGGGAATTATGTAGGTGCCTATTTTAATATCGTAAAAAATACACAAATAACAGAAGAAGTAGTTTCCTTCGAAGATTTAATTATCGATATTATGGTACTTCCAAATGGAGAATATTTCATATTAGATGAGGATGAATTACCGGAGCCGATAGAAAACTTTGAAGATGGATTTGTAAAAGAAGCTCTTCATACATTGACGGATACCATTCAAGAGTTGCTTCCTAAAATTATAATAGAAACTGCTACTATCTTTAAAAATAAATAATGTTCATTAAAACCTAGTTGACTTATCGGAAATATTTGTATAATATGTAGTTAATTCTATAACAAGTGGCTGATTGGAGAAACCAAAGGCATTTTATCTATTGATAAAATGCCTTTGGTTTTTTTATTAGTTACATAACAGCATAATCAATTAATCCAAATGATTCATAGTAGGGAGGGTGAACGTGTGACAGTTTCAATTAAAGGGGTATCTAAGAAATTTGCGAAAGCGGTAGGTAGTGTTCAAGTATTAGAGAATATTAATTTTCAATTAGAGAAAGGGGATTTTGTTACAATAATTGGTCCGAGTGGGTGCGGAAAAAGTACATTATTAAAAAGTGTTGCAGGTTTAGATAATGATTTTGAAGGGGAAGTTGCTATTGATGGCGAGCGCATCGTAAAACCAAGTAAGAAACAAGGTTTTATTTTTCAAGAACATAGGCTTTTTCCATGGTTAACAGTTGAAGAAAATATAGCGGCAGATTTGTCGTTAAAAGATAAGTATGTGAAAGATAAAGTGAGAGAATGGGTTGAAATCGTTCGGTTAGATGGCTTTGAAAAATCGTATCCGAAAGAAATTTCAGGTGGGATGTCACAACGTGTTGCGATAGCAAGAGCTTTGTTAAGAGATCCGAATGTATTATTACTTGATGAACCTTTTGGAGCGCTGGATGCGTTTACTCGAAGTCATTTACAAGAAGTATTGCTAAATATTTGGGAGCAGAAGAAAACAACAATGATATTCGTTACACATGATATAGATGAAGCGATATATCTTTCAAACCGAATCATCATTATGAGTGCAAAACCAGGGGAAATACATAAAGTGATTGAAAATAAGTTGCCTTATCCGCGAAATAAAACTTCACAATCGTTCCAACAACTTCGAACGAAAGTATTACAGCAGTTTGAATATGGGGGATTGATTCAAACAAGTATATAGGAAAAGGGTGATTTTATATGTATAAAAAATTTATAGTTCTTTCTTTTGCTTTAGCTATATCAGTATTTTTATTAGGATGCGAAAAAAGTACAGCAAGTAGTAAGAAAGAAGATGTAACAATACAAATTGGTATACAGCAAGGATTAAGTCCACTATTACTAGCAAAGAAAAAGGGGTGGTTTGAAGAGGAGTTTAAAAAAGAAGGAGTTAAAGTGAAATGGACAGAGTTCCAAAGTGGACCTCCTTATTTTGAAGCAATCGCATCAAACCGATTAGATTTTGGTGAAGTAGGGAATTCTCCAGTCATTTCAGCGCAAGCAGCAGGTATTGGATTTACCGAAATCGCCAATACAAGTTATGCGAGAAAAGGAACTGGAATTCTCGTTCAAAAAGATAGCAAGATTGCGAGTATAAAAGATTTAAAAGGTAAAAAAATTGCAGTAGCAAAAGGAAGTAGTGCCTTTAATTTATTATATCGAGCACTTGATAAAGAAGGTATTGATGCAAAAGATGTAAATGTCATTCAATTACAACCAGATGAAGCGCAGCCTGCATTCGAATCAGGATCAGTAGATGCATGGGCGATTTGGGATCCATTTATTTCGTTACATACGGTAAATAAGGGCGCGAAAGTGATTGCAGATGGTGAAACATTAGATGTCTCTTCACCAGAATTTTTAATTACGAGAACAAAATTTGCGAAAGAACATCCAGAATTAGTTGAGAAATTTCTCAAAGTTTATGAGAAAGCACGTGTATGGCAAGATGCTAACTTAGATGAAGCAATAAAAGTATACACTTCTGTAAAAAAGATAGATGCGGAAATCGTAAAAGAAGTTTTTAATCACGACAAACCAATTTTAGTTCCGGTAACGAAGGAAATAATAGCAGAGCAACAAAAGACAGCGAAATTTCAATATAAGCTCGGTTCTATAAAGAAAGAAATTAAGACGGAAAAAGTTGTAGATAATTCTTTCGTAGAAAAAGCGTTGAAAGCGAAGTGAAAAGAGGTTTTGTAAAGTGGAAAATACGAAAGCTGTTATGAAATCAGCGAGTATAATGATTGAGAAAAACAGCGTAAAGAAGGTGCGGAAGTTAAATATAAAAGTTTTAGTAAGGGCGATTACTATACCGGTTATTATATTAATAATTTGGCAGTTGGCTGGCGTATTCGGTCTTGTCACTAAAACAGTTTTACCAACACCATTAGATATTTTTCTAGCTTTCCAAGAGCTTATTAAAACAGGAGAGTTATTCGGCCATTTAAGTATTAGTGTATTCAGGGCCGCAGCTGGTTTCTTTATTGGCGGGGGCTTAGGGGTTATTTTAGGAACGATTGTTGGATTTTCAACGAGAAGTGAGCAATATTTAGATCCATCTGTGCAAATGTTAAGAACTGTACCTCATTTAGCTGTTGCGCCGCTTTTCGTATTATGGTTTGGTTTTGGCGAAACATCGAAAGTATTATTAATTGCGGACGGTGCATTTTTTCCTTTATACGTAAATGCGTTTTTAGGGATACGAGGTGTAGACTCAAAGTTATTTGATGTTGCGAGAGTATTAGAGTTTAATAAACGAAAATTAATTACGAAACTAATTTTACCAGCTGCATTGCCTAACCTTTTACTAGGAGCAAGGTTATCGTTAGGTGTTGCATGGGTGAGTTTAGTAGTAGCAGAACTTATGGGATCTACAGAAGGTATCGGTTATATGATTATGGATGCAAGGCAATTTTCAAATACAGATATCGTATTTGTCGGTATTATAATCTTTGCATTCGTCGGGAAGTTTTCTGATTCACTCGTCCGTTTACTAGAAGTGAAGTTTTTAAGGTGGCGAGATAGTTTTAAAGGTGAGACAGGGAATTAATATGTAAATTATTAGGGGTAATTTATATACAGATTTTTAGTTTGCGTTTCAAAATAAATAAGGGGTGTGCAAGAGTATGGAAATATTATGGTTTATTCCGGCTTATGGAGATGGTCGATATTTAGGAACGACAAAACGAGGAAGAGCAGCTGAGTATGGTTATTATAAACAAGTTGCTGAGGCGGCTGATTATTTAGGATATACGGGTGTTTTACTTCCAACTGGTCAAGGATGTGAAGACCCTTGGGTGTTAGCTTCAGCTCTTGCTGCTGAAACAGAAAAACTAAAATTTTTAGTAGCAGTGAGACCAGGATTAATGTCACCTACAGTTGCAGCGAGGATGGCATCTACATTTGATAGAATTTCAGATGGTCGATTACTTATTAATGTAGTAGCTGGAGGAGATCCCGTTGAACTACAAGGAGATGGATTGTATCTTGAACATGACGAAAGGTATGAAGCAGCGGATGAATTTTTAAAAGTTTGGAAATCGACCTTGCAAGGTGAAACGATCTCATTAGAAGGAAAACATATTAAAGTTACAGAAAGTAAAGTCGTGTTCCCGCCAGTCCAAACACCGTATCCTCCTATATATTTCGGAGGGTCATCAGCTGCTGGAAAAGAAGTTGCAGCTGAACATAGTGATGTATATTTAACGTGGGGAGAGCCACCTCAGCAAGTAAAAGAGAAAATAGAGGAAGTAAGAAAACTTGCAGAAGAGAAGGGGCGTACGGTACGATTCGGTATCAGGTTGCACGTAATTGTAAGAGAAACAGAAGAAGAAGCATGGGAAGAGGCAGAACGTTTAATTCAATATGTAGATAATCAAACGATTGAGCTTGCTCAAAAGACATTTGCAAGATATGATTCAGTTGGCCAAAAACGGATGACATATTTAAATAAAGGAACAAGGGAGTCGTTAGAGATAAGCCCAAACTTATGGGCTGGAATCGGACTTGTAAGAGGTGGTGCAGGCACTGCACTTGTAGGAGATCCGCAAACGGTAGCGGAAAGAATAAAAGAATATGAAGCGTTAGGAATTGATACATTTGTTTTATCGGGATATCCTCATTTAGAAGAGGCATATGAAGTGGCAGAACTGTTATTCCCTTTATTGAAAGATGAGAAGAAACAAGAAAATAAAATTGTTGGTGAAATGATAGCTGATGCATTTGCATTAAAAAA
Organism: Bacillus cereus group sp. N31; assembly: GCF_016483245.1. Classification (NCBI taxonomy): domain Bacteria; kingdom Bacillati; phylum Bacillota; class Bacilli; order Caryophanales; family Bacillaceae; genus Bacillus; species Bacillus cereus group sp. N31. The sequence continues at coordinate 8,607 of NZ_JAEHCH010000034.1, forward strand.
ATAATGAGAAAAAACCCGCAAGCGATTCGCATGCGGGTTTTCATCGTAAACTATCAGAAAATATGGTAAAATTAAATAGTAACTTAAGGTACGGTTGGTTGTTCAATTATCACTTCTCCGAATAGGAGGGGGGTGATAATACATGAGTGAAATAGCGTTGCTACTGCAGGGTGGACTGTTTCTCGTTGCATTGTTAACGTTCGTCGTTGTTTTAATAGACAAGCTCAAAAAATAACAACCCACCTAAGCCAATAGAATGTGGGTTGTTTTGTTTGTAAGAAACAAATAGGATAAGTGAACAATCCAATCTGCTAAGTTACGTGGACTAGTGTGTAGCCGCACACTAGTCTTTTTTATTTATATACAATTTATAATTAGTTTATGTGATTGTATTGTTCTTTTCATACTCATTATAACACAGTGTCTTTTCATGAAGAAAGGAGACCGTATGTTCTGATTTTGATTAAATAGTAGATGATGTTTCTTTAAATAACCCATCCATATACTGTTTTAAAGTTTGGACATAAAATTCTTGCTTATTCACATTATTTACGCCGACAATTGGCGATGCAAGTTCATATCGCTTTTCTGATAAATGAACGACAACATCAAAGATGTCAAACAAACGAATGAAGCAGAATAGGCCGTCTTTATCGCTAAGTAAAATAAAGTAATGGTTTTCACTATTTGTATTTAATGTATTCCATAATGAACTTTTGCTTAAGTCACGAACAATACTCTTTTCTTTTAATTCCATGAAATCGGCATTTGATAGAATATTAGAAATATCAATTGCATCTGGATCTTCAAAGTAGCCATCAATTGTTTGTACAGCGAAAGCGTAAGCCATTTTTAATACGCTCATTTTGTATTTACGGTTATCTAAAAGTAATTCACGTTGAATAGAGCTAGCTACTTTCGTTACACGTTCTTCTTTCCAAATTTCATTATGTAGAGAAATATCGTGCTTTTTACATAGTTTCATAATTAATGCATTGGAATAAAGTATTTCATCACTTACTTCAACAACATCTGTTTCAGCCGCCGCAAGTTCCTCACCATGCTCATTTGTATAGAGAGGGGAGTCGATTTGTTTTTTCATTTGCTCAATCTTAAATTGACTTAATTTATGCCTAATTAAAGGGCGATCAATATTTGTTGTCATTTGTTCATGACAAGTATCACAAATTGAGTTTGTGAAATAATAGCCACATAATATTTCTGGGATGACATATTGTTCACTCAGTTCTTTCGTATCTTTTCTGCAAATGATGCATTGTGTCATTTTTATCACCTTTACCTGCAAATTTGTATGTATTCTCATTGTAGTGTATTTATTGGTATTTTGGAATATTGTAAAGGAAAATATTATGTGAAATTAAAGTTTAATTTGGTACAATAAAGAGAAGTGCTAGTTTAAAGGAGGACGTTTGTTTGAAATCGAAAGTGCACTTTTGGACATTAGAAGTGCTAATGGTTGTAGGAATCATATTTATTTGCACAAAAATATCGTTTCTATTTCAACCGATTGGTATCTTCATATCAACATTGTTTTTCCCAATCTTAATCGCGCTTTTTTTATACTTCATATTTAATCCTGTATTAGTCTTTTTGGAGAATAAAAAAGTACCTAGAAATTTAGCGATTCTACTGTTATATCTTTTTATCATCACATTAACTGCGGTTGGCGTTGGAGTAGTTGTTCCGACGATTTCACAACAGTTAATGGATTTAGTGAAAAATATGCCAGGGTATATAAAAGAGGGAAAAGTATACATACAAGATTTATCACATCACAGATTGTTTGAATGGTTATCTACACAAAATTACGTTTCCATTGAAACAATTGAAAAAAATGCAATTGAATACTTAAAGGATATACCAAATACAATTACGTCGAGTGCAACGGCTTTATTTGGTATCATCACGAACGTTGCGTTAGTTATCTTTACAGTACCGTTCATTTTATTTTACATGTTTAAAGATGGGCATGCCTTTCCAGGAAAAGCGGTTAGCTTATTACCAGAGTCTTACCGTGAAGAAGGACTTCGTATCATAAAGGAAACGAATGAAACGTTATCTGCATATATTCAAGGGCAAGCGCTCGTTTGTATATTTGTTGGTGCTTTTACTTTCATCGGTTATTTAATTATCGATTTACCGTACGCTTTTGTTTTAGGAATTATTGCAGCATTTACAAATATCATTCCTAACTTAGGTCCATTTATCGGTGCGGCACCAGCTGTTATTGTAGGTTTGTTCGTATCTCCGATGCAAGCATTGTACGTAATTATTATTGTTACAATAGTACAACAGTTTGAAAGTAATATTATTTCACCACGTATTATGAGTTCGAAATTAAATATTCACCCGTTAACAATTATTATCTTAATTTTAGGGGTAGGTAATTTCGCGGGAATTATCGGAATGATTTTAGCAGTACCAGTTTATGCAGTAACAAAAACAGTTGTTTCAAACTTAGTAAGATTGTTTAAAACGAAACGAAATAATCGAAAATAGTATATGTTGAGGAAGATACACCGCTTTTTAAGTGGTGTATCTTTCGTTTGTTAATCAATATAAAAAAATTAATGCGATTTTATTATATGTTTTTTATATATCAAATTTAACGGTAAACTTGTGGGATTTAAGGTCTATAAAACTATGTGGAATCCCTCTGAACTATCCAAATCATTTCTTTACACCGTACTATCAACATCATAATCGACTCCTTTCAAGTTAATTCATATAAACTATAGGTGAGTGTAATATTTACTTTTACAATCACGAATTTCATCAATAATTTGTTTATACTGTTGCTCTTGTTTTAATTCATTTTGAGAAATCGTTTCTTTTTGAATCGTAATAGTTAAAAAGAAAAGGTGAAACTTCATATGTGAATTCCTCCTTTCAAATGGGAATTACAAATGACTACAGTAATGACTCTGTCTTTCTTTTACATAATCCATAGCTTGATTAATTTGACGTTCGTGAAGCATTTCAGTTTCAGAAAAATTATGTTTTTGAATGGTAATGGTTAAATAGAATACTTTAAATTTCATTAGATTTTTACCCCTTTATAAGTTATTTAGAACAGACGATTGTAAAAAGAAGATTGAAGCTCTTTTACTTCGTCCATAGTAGTTTGAACGTGTTGATCGTGTAAAATCTCATTTTGTGAAAGCTTACGTTTTTGAATGGTAATGGTTAAAAAGAATGCTTTAAATTTCATGAAGATATTGCTCCTTTAAAATATATTTTTAATACATTTGTGTATAGTATGAAATTTTAATGTCAGTTATTTTATCAGTTGTTTGTTTTACTTGTTGTTTACGAATGATTTCATCTTCAGATAAAGTGTTTTTCTGAAGTGCAGTCGTAAAAAAGAAAACATGAAAAGTCATAAATGAATTCCTCCTTTCGAAAAGGAATTACAGGTGATCACAATAAAGCACTTGGCGCTCCTTAACATCATCCATAGCTTTTTCAATTCGCTCATTATGAAGCAGTTCCGTATTGGAACGTCTATTTCTTTGAATCGTAATACTTAAAAACAATACGCTAATAGTCATTGAATGTTGCTCCTTTCTTTAAAAAATAATGTAAGAGACTAAAAAACCGCACAAAAAAACCACAGGAAGATACAGTTCTCCTACGGCTGGGCGTGAAAAAGCCACAGGAAAGTATACGACCTCCTGTGGCGAATTTATGAATTAAAAGAAATAATATACGATCTTCAATTCTCCATTAGGGTGGTCGAATTCATATTCAATTGTCCGAAAAACAAAGGTGCAGCTAACGCAAAAGTTAATGCATGTAATTGTAATTTCATCATTTTCTTCGACCTCCTTTTAGAATTTTTTTCTTACGTTAGTAATTATATACAATTAATGGATAATTGTAAACCTAAAAATTGAAAATTTTTAATTTTGATTAAAATGCTTATATTTAAAAGGGATTTGAAAAGCAGTATAGTAAGTAACGAAATATCGATAAAAATGGGGGATGCTAAATGAAATATATGCATCGTAATGTGCTCGTTATGCTAACAATTTTTTTATTTATGACGGCTTGTTCTAACGGAGAAAGAATAAAAGATATATCTGATGTTAGGTCAGATGATTTTAAGAAATATACTGGAACGTACGTTGGTAATAATTCAGATGTGGTTGCAATTGTTAATAATTTACCCGGTGGTGGAACAGTTCAAAGTATAAGTTTAGAAAATGAAAGTATAAAAGTGAACTATGGCGTAAAAGAGAGTGGGACTCTTACAGAAGAAATGATTGAGACGTATTGGTTTGATGGGAAGGATACGATGAAGAAGAATTTTCTCTTTAATGCTATATATCTAGTGATTTTAGTACCAAATGCAAAAGCGTATGAGTTTCAAATAGAAAATAAAAACGTTAAGATAACGAGGGAAGAAATGTTATCAATTTTGCATAGGAAATTCGATGATTTTCCAAAAGAAAAAGATATATGGGATAAAAATAAAGTTATAAAGTTTTTTAAGGGCAATGAAGAAAAAATTAAAATGCTTGTGAATGATAAAGATTTTAGGCAATCTTTATTTGCTAAATATCCAGTGAAGCAGTTGGAATAATTGTTGAAACTACGAGTTTTTTTAGGGAATCATTCTTAAACGAATGATTCCTTTTTATGTATAAGAAATTTATGGAAAAAACATTTGTAACGTGCTATGGTTAATTATATAAGTAATGAACCTATGAACCTAAGGTGGTGAAATTGTGAAACCTACTCTAGAACAAAATAAGTTAATATACTTACAAATTGCGGAAACTATTGAATCTGATATTTTAAAAGATATATTGCTTGAAGAAGAACAAGTTCCATCGACAAATCAATTTGCAAAGATGTTACAAATAAATCCAGCTACTGCAGCTAAAGGGGTAAATGTATTAGTAGATGAGGGGATTCTATATAAAAAGAGAGGGATCGGGATGTTTGTTGCAAAGGGAGCAAAAGAAGTCGTACTAAAAAAAAGACAAAATATTTTTATGACAGAGTATTTACCTAAAGTGTGGGAAGAAGCAAAAGTACTAGAAATATCAAAAGGCGAATTGATGGATATGATACAAAAAATTACGAAGGAGGGGAAAGAGTAATGTTTGCACTTGAAACGAAAGATTTAACGAAAAAATATAATAAGAAAATAGCTGTAAATGAAGTAACTATTTCATTGGAAGAGCATAAAATATATGGTTTGCTTGGAAGGAACGGAGCAGGGAAAACGACACTATTAAATTTACTCGCAGGACAAATTATTTCAAGTAGTGGAAGTGTTTCAATATTAGGTGAAAATGTATTTGAAAATAGTAAAGCGATGCAAAATATTTGTTTCGTTAGAGTGAAAGAAGAAGCTCATTTAAGTTATAAAGTAAGAGAAATTTTTAAGATGTGTAGCATGTTTTATAAAAATTGGGATGGAAAGTACGCTGAAAAGCTTGCTGATAAATTTCAGCTTAATATGACAGAGAAATACCATAAACTATCACATGGCATGCAAACAGTCGTTGGAATAATACAAGGACTAGCAAGTAGAGCACCAATTACTATTTTTGATGAACCAACTACAGGTTTAGACGCAGCGCATCGTGAGTTGTTTTATAGTTTACTATTAGAAGATTATGGTGAGCATCCTCGAACAATTATATTATCAACACATTTAGTAGAAGAAGTAACTCATGTAATTGAAGAGGTAATCATCATAAAAGAAGGAAGATTAGTTGTTCAATCATCAGTGGAAGATTTATTACAACATGGACATATTATTTCGGGGAAAAAAGATAAAGTGGATGAGTTCTCAATTAATAAAAAAGTTTTAAATCGAGAAGTTTATGGGAACAAAGGCATTACTGTTATATGGGAAGAGCTTTCTAATGAAGATTATTATTCTGTTGAAAAAGAAGAATTAGTAGTTGATAGAATTACATTACAAAAACTATTTATTCATATAACTGGTGGTGAAGTGAAATGACGATGATAATGAAGCAGTTAAAGTTACATATAAAATTTCATTATAAAGCAATTTTAATATTTTGGATTACAGCTTTACTTATAAAAGGAATCACAAGTGTAATGGAGTTAAAAGAAATAAGAGAAGGATTTTTACAACATATATTAAATAATCTTTCGATTGTAATTACATTGTTTATAGTAGTAAGTACTTTTATTATACAGGATGATGTGTTTCGTTTAGCAGTTTCATTTGGAGTAACGAGATTACAGTTTTTCATTGGATCAGTTTGCTATATAATATTACAAGCTGCGGTTTTCTCATTCCTTCAAGTGATTATTTTACAAAATACATTGTATAGAACAGTAAATATTAGTTTAGGGGAACACTCAGTTAAACAGTTTATTGTACAACTATTATTGTATGTTACAATAGCAACTTTTTTTCAAGTAGCAGTAGTGATTAAGAAACGTTTTAAGTGGATTGGTCTTATGGTAGGTGGAACATTTTTTATATCATTGAATAGTGTACTTTATGCAGAAGTAGGAATACAGGATTTAAATTCTACAACTAATCTATATTTAATAGATATCCCATACTTTATTGTCATTTCAATTGTAATAACTATCGTCTATATCGTGACTAGCGGTATATTTATTCGAAAAGTATCATTTGAGCAAACAATTTAAAGTGTAATTAAGTATATATTTTGGGAGAGTAGGAAAAACAAATGGGAGACACTTCTTCACTAATAACCGTCTTTTTATGCATTGCACTACTAATATTTTGGCGTCGTTATCGTTCTATGCATAAGCCAATAAAAGGAACAGGAAAACGTATTTTATGGCCATTACTATTTTTAACACCAGGTATTTTGTGGTTTTTTGGTCCAGTACATCCAGCTATATTACAAATGGCTATAGCAGCGTCCATTGGGGTGATTTTCGCAATCCCACTTATATTTTTAACAAACTATGAGCGAAGAGAAGATGGAAACATTTATACGAAAAAAAGTGCTGCCTTTTTAATTACTTTTATCGGAATTGTTATTTTAAGATATAGTTCAAGACAATATATTGTTGGCTTAGATCCGCAAACAATAGGTTTATTATTTTACGTAGTTGCAGTATCTTATATCATTCCATGGAGAATTGCTTGTTATATAAAATTTAGGAAAGTTTGGCGAGAAAATAATAATCCTGCTATATGAAAACTTCTCATTTGAGAAGTTTTTTATTTTTAGATGTAAGCAAAATAATTTGTTGAAGTACAAGCTGCCATACAATATGATAAATATAAAAAATTGAGGGGAAGTAGGGGATATAAAAATGCGTACCATTTTACTTTTTCTAAACAACATGTCCATCCATGAAATAGAGGACATTAGACTAGAGCATGATCCTTTATTCGGATTAATCCCACCGCATGTTACAATTGTATTTCCGTTTGAAAGTCCTATTTCAAATGATGAGTTGAAATTACATATTTTGAATGTATCAAAAAAGATACATAATATAGAAATTGAATTTGCGAATCAAATAACGAGTGAAGGAGCATATTTGTTTTTACGAGTTGAAAAAGGGAAAGAACAAATAGAAGATCTACGTAATATCCTGTATACAGGACCTTTATTACAGTTTTTGAAAGAAGACATTCCGTACATCCCGCATGTAACAGTCGGGAGAAAAGAAAGTGTTGAGCTAGCTGCTGAAGTAGTTAAAAGTATTCCTAGTTTTCATGAGAAATTAAATTGTGTGATTAATAGAATTAGTGTGGAGCGAATTGGAGAGAACGAAGAGTCAATTATTGAATTTGAAGTACCATTGCAAAAAAGCTGACAAAAGTCAGCCTCTTTATTTTGTAGCATGAAGTAAAGCGCCAATCGCACCACTATAACCATCATCTTGTATAAAGATTGGTGTTTTATTTTGATATTTTGTGTAGCTACTAATAATATTTTGAAGGTGTACATTATTACATAGAGTCGAACCAATATAAATAATATGGTCAATGTTTTTTGCTTCGGCGAATTGAAGGCTTAATGCAGTAACGACTTCACCGACAAGTCCTTGTACAGTAGCAATTATATCTGAGCTACTATAATTTGAGTCTGTAATAGCGGCTTTACCAAAATTGCTTGCAGTTAAACTATTATCAATAGGAGAGAGAATACCACCATAAATATCTCCCACCGTAATATCTAGTTCTTTTCTAGAACCTATGTTTGTAAGAGGGATTACATCTTCAAAATGATCAATATTTGTTAATAATTTTGAAAGTCCCATAATAGTACCTCCGCCAACTCCAGTTCCTCCAGCTCGAATATAATGGTCATTATAAACGTAATGGATAGAAGTACCTGTACCGATATTTGTTAAAATAAAGTTGTTTATAGAATGTTTTTCTTCTTTTAATATGTATCGTACACCTGCAAGAGTAGCTTCAAATTCGTTTAGCTCTACTAGTGTATATGCATCTGAAAGTAGTTGTTGTAATAGTTTCGCTTTACCACCTGTAATACATATTTGTTTCATTCTATTATTGCTCTGAAGCCAATCTATAATTTTATCTTGTTCATGTGAATAAAACTTTTCAAAAGCTAATTCCTTTTTTTCATTAATATAAGCAATTTTCGTTAATGTTCCTCCAGCATCGATACCGATAGTTCTTTCCATTTTCCTACTCCTAACTACGTAATATATTTATCTTATAAGCCCAATTGGCGTGGGATAGATATCCCGGGCGGATCAAATAGTGATTAATCTGCTTGATATATTAATAGTTTTTTTATAGTTACAATAGGGTGGCTGTTAACTGTTGCCGTACCTGTACCGAGAACAAACCCTCGACGGTTACGTGTTAGCTCATAATGTAAATCAAGTTTATCACCAGGGTATGCTTTCTCATGGAACTCAACTCCATCTAATGAGGAGAGAAAGCCTAATCCTTCAGAGTCACTTGTATTTACAAATGCACTAAGCTGAGCAAGTGCTTCTACAATTAACATATGAGGCATATGTTTTTGCGTATCATTTATAAACCATTCGTTATTTGTAATGAGTTTGTATCCTGTCACGGATTCACCTTGTTTTATACTTGTTACTTTATCAATCATTAAAAATGGATAACGATGGGGTAGTGTATCTTTAATGTGCATATGAAAGTACCTCCAATAAATAATACCCCTGCTAAAGTTAAGCAGGGGAGTAGTAACTAATTTTTAACTAATTCCTCTATTTTTTCAAGAGAAAAAATGCCGCTATTTCTAATGTTTTCAACAACTTGTTGTAATACCGCTTTATCTTGAACAAGAGCAATACGTACAAAGCCTTCTCCGTGAGGTCCGAATGCATGACCTGGTGTTACAACGACATTTGCACGATCCATTAATGCATAAGCGAATTCTAGAGAAGTCCATCCTTTCGGTATTTCAGCCCATACGAACATACTGCCAGCTGGCTTATCGACATTCCAGCCAAACGTTCGGAACCCATTGACTAAAGTATCTCTACGTTCTTGATAAATGGTGCGGTTTTTCTCGCAAAACTCCGCACCATTTCTTAGTGCTGTAGATGCTGCTTTTTGAATAGGCAAAAATACACCGTAATCTGTATTAGACTTAAATTGCGTAAGCGCTCCGACAATTTCCTCATTTCCAATCATATAACCAATGCGGCTACCTGCTAAACTATAACTTTTTGATAAAGAGTTTATTTCTACGCCAACTTCTTTTGCACCAGGTACAGAGAGGAAGCTAATTGGTTTATTGCCATCGAAATAAAATTCAGCATAAGCAAAATCATGGACAACAATAATATTATGTTTTTTCGCGAATGCGATTACTTCTTTAAAGAAATCTTCATGTGCCATTGCTGGAACTGGATTCCCTGGGAAGTTCAAAATCATCATCTTTGCTTTATCGGCGATCTCTTCAGGGATAACTTGTAAGTTAGGTAAGAAATCATTCTCTTTCTTTAATGGCATGTAGTACGATGTTGCACCAGCCATTTGAATACCTGTTTCATAAGCTGTATATCCTGGATCAGGAACTAATATAATATCTCCTGGATTTGCATAAACCATCGGTAAATGAACGAGTCCATCCTGTGAACCCATTAATAATAAAATCTCTTTTTCAGCATTTAATATAACGTTATGAGTGTTATTGTAATATTCAGTTACAGCTTCGTGAAATTCTTGAATACCTGTTAATGTGTATCCATAGCTTTCTTTTTCACTTGCTGTATGTACCATTGCTTCTCTTACGAAATCAGCAGGAGGCATATCAGGATTTCCGATACTTAAATCAATCATTTTATGACCTGCTGCAATTTTCTCTTTTTTATAGGCCCCTAATTCACTAAATATAGAAGATTGGAATGCTTTCATTCTAGTTGCTAACGTGTAAGTCATCAAAACCCCTCCTAAAAACAGTGCTTTCTTTCTACGTATTTAATTATTCTGAAAACACATGTTTACATTTTATCACTTTTTTATGAAAATTAAAACGATTGACAAATTTAGAGGAAGGGTTAGTCTATTTTGAAAGAGGAAGCTGTATATAGGCTAGAATGGTTAATTGAAATGTCTATTATACCTTTCTACACGGATTAGGATGACGGGACAAATTGTTGATATAAGTAAGGAACTTAAACTTCTCATAATAAGCACCTCACAGTGAAATTATTTAGATTATTAAGCAATTATACATTCAAATTAAAAGATTAAAAAGAGGGAAATGTTTTTGAGAAAGCTTTCTAAAGTGAAATAACGCAGAAAATATTTCCTGCGTCTCATCTGAAATGTAATCATTTCTTTTTATATGTACATAATTTTTCAGCTGTCAAAAAATATACATTTAATGTATCATCGACAACCTTTAAAGTTTGATCTGATGTAAATGAGTTGCCATAATCAATGTGATATACATTAGAATTTTTGACAAATGAACCTTTATATAAATCTTCTTTTTTATTTGTAGTTTGCATTTCTACTAAATTTTGAACAATTTCCTCTTTATTTTCTTTTTTGACAACTGTTTCAAATTTATAATATACAGGACATTCACCGTTTTTATTGTTAACGACTTCCCAAGAACCGTATATATCATTCTTGTTGCAGCCACTAAGTAAAACGATCAGTATAGGAAATATAAGTAGATATTTTTTCATTTTGTGCTCCTTTCTTATTATGGCTAATAAACGTGCGAATACGATAGAAATATTGTAATAAATAAAGTTTAAATTTTTTTAAAGAATTACTTAATTTCACATAAAAATTGGGAAAAGCATAGCAAAAATAAAAGACATGAATTTAGCGTATTACTAGTTATTCATGCCTATCAGTATAATTTTGGCTATGCCTTTTTGAGGATAAATGAGGAGGAAAGTAGGATGACTATTCCATTTAAAATATATACACTTGCAATAATAAAGGCTAACGTACCTACGCTAAATCCACCTTTATCGAATATAGAAGCGAATGCTGTAGTAGTCAAAAAGACAATGGGAGTTAACAATAAGAAAACAAAACCTGCCACAATTCGCCTTTTAAAGCTATGTTGAGAAAGGGAAATGGTTAAAAAGTTTAGGATGCTAAATATAACTATTACAAAAATAAAGATAATAAATAACTGCATCATACATTTTCGCAACTCCTTTATTTATTATTTATATACTATATTCGAAAGCGAAAGGGGGACTCCTTTAAATCGTTTCACTTAACATATTAAATGGTTTTTTATAAAACAAAAAGGCATGGCCCAGTATAAAACTGAATCCATGCCCAATAATGTTTACGTTATAAATTCGCAGATTGCGAAGGTTGTTTTTCATAATGTTTCTGCTTAGAAAGGGAAATAGAAATAATCAACAACGAAACAACTCCGAAGATGAGAACCATATATTGCAACCCAATCGTATCTAAGAAGAAGCCAGTTCCAAGTAAGACAATTTGGAACATAACTCTCTCAAACATATTACGGAATGAGAAGAGGCGGCCGTGATAGCTTTTTTCTACTTTCGTTTGGAAAATTGTCGACATAATAGGGAAGAAACAGCCGACACTAAAGCCAAACAAACCAAATGATGTAAGAGCCATCCATTTTATATCGCTAAAGAACAATGAAAGGTGTGCAAAAGCGGTACAAACTGCGAAGAAATATAGTAATTTTTCAGGTTTAAAATGATCAGATAAACGTTTAATAACGAAGGCACCTAACATAAATGCAACACCTTCAATTGTATATATGAATCCTTTAATCGTTGGATCATGTTGCATTTCACTAATGTTAATAACCATTAAATTAAAACCAGCAATAAATAATAGTGGGATGATACTTAATATAAGTGCTGTGAAAGCAATAGGAATTCCTTTTAAAATACGAAATACTTCCATAAAACTATTATCTTTTGCAGCCTGTTTACTTGGCACTGTTGATTTTTTATCTTCAAATTGTAGAAAGAAAGTTGAAAGGAACAATAGAGCATATGCAGTCATTGAGAAGGCATACATATATTGTAAACTCATTACAACTAAAAGAATTCCACCTAGTGAAGTACCTGCAATACGAGCGATTGTACCAACATTCATATGTACACCGTTCATTTGTAATAACTCATGTTCACGTACGATGAGTGGAATTACAGATTGTAATGCAGGGAAATAAAATGCGGCTGAAATTTGAAGTGCAACCATAAAGGCGATCATAAAGGCTATACTTTCAAATTGAATAGCGAAAAACATGAAAATAACACTTAAAACCCGACCAAACCCAGCATAAAGAAGAACTTTTTTCTTATCATACTGATCGATGACCCGACCAGCCATTGGACCAACAAGAACACCTGCTAATAGTCCGATAAATAATATAACTGATTTCATAAAATCAGAAGGGACATATTTTTGCATAAATTCTAGGTTGCCAAGAATACCAAGCCATAAACCTAGACCAGCAATAAACTCCCCAATTAAAACGATCCAAACATTTTTATTACGCCACATAATGTAAAACCTCTCCGTCTTTTAAAGTGAAAAACTCGTATATAAAACCTCCTTATTTATGTAGTATTTTTTTACGAACTTTTTAGAGTCAGAGTCTATATTACGTGTTTCATTAGTGGATTTCAATCTTTTTGATTTGGCGAAAATTGGATTTTATCATTGAGGAAATAATTAAATTAAAATGTAAAAAACTTATGATTAAATACTAATTGAAAGTAAGGATAAATATAGAAGAAATAAAAAAGCGAGAACGTATATACTACGTCTCGCTTTTCTCATGCATACAATTAAACATTAGATTCATTTAGCAACATTTACGCTCTTGTCCAATAGCTAAAGCGCTAAAAGATAGAGGGCCAACAACTTCTGCGCTTGCACCGCTAGTAAGGTTTTCTACAGTTAATGAATATTCGTGTGTTCCACTGCTAACATCTTGATCTATAGCTTGAAATGTTTGAGTGTAGAATTGTTCAGAATCTGTAGATTCAATACCTACTTGTGCATTAAAAATTTCAAAGTTATCACGGAAAATTCGGAATAAAACTTGTGAAGTACCAGTTATACCTTCTACACCAATTGTAGCAATTAATTCTACTCGATTATTACGTGAATCTCTACTTGAAATTCTCAATTTCAAATTTGCTAGAATTGCTTTATTTGGAGAAGCTGGGATTGCAAAAGTTGTTTCACCAGTTTTACTTATAGGTTGAGTAGCTTGGTAATCAATGATATGAGTCAAATTTGTCACCTCCTCATGTACTAAAATATGAAGGAAGCGATGAATTAGATTGGACAAATACTAGTATATTTTAAGAGAATTGAACATTGGTGTAGAAAAGAGGATATCATATAAAAGCATCAAGAATATATCATGTAATTGTGATGTATTCTTGATGCTTTTTGTACATTAAGCAGAATATTCTTCTTTACGAACTTCGAAAAATTCATTACGTCGTAAGTAATTATAAATTTTTTCTGAAACCTCTTCTTCTTCAGACACTAAGTAACGATGATCAAACGCATAGAATGATTTTCCTTTAATTAATTTTACGTAATAGATTTTGCACGCCTCCTCTATCGAATGTATTACTTGCTTTATATTATGGTGGCCTATATACCTGTTAATCATACTTTGAGTTTCAAAAGGTAGAAGTAAAAATGTTAGCATGTTGAAATAGCTTACAAATCTGTAATGTTTTTGTCACCTTTTCCGATAGTTAAAAATAACCAATCTCTTCTATACTACAAATAAGTTACATAAAATAAGGAGGGAAAAAGATGGATGAAGTAATTGGAGAAGTTGTAGCAGGTATTTGTGAATTTGTGGTAGAAGTAACGGCAGATGCTATAGGAAATTTAGTTTCTGGAAATGATGAGGAAAAGGAAACATTGTAATAGGTTGTAAAAGTATAAAGGTAACTAAAATATAAAGGCTGATTCCTAAAGGGAAGTCAGCTTTTTTATTTTTTACATTTTATTAACTTTATTTAAATATTCATTTGTTATGATATTAGTGAAGCTAATTAAGGGGGTGAAAAAATGAATATGCCGAATTTGGGGACTGATGTATCTGATTTTCGTTTGATTGTGGCGAATGTAGATGAAAGGGAATATCATTTTATTGTTCGGGAACATCCGATTTTAGGGAAAATTATATCACTATTTGAAAATGGAAAAGAATATGGCTTAATAGACAAACAAATCGCTATTAAAGATACATTTATTAAATCGGAGCTTACTAAGTTAGATGGTTTTAATATCGATATACTTCATCATACACCTGGATGGATATGGATTGGCATGAATCAATTTGGTTTACATGCTCGAGAGGCTACTTATAATGAAATAGAAGTTATTATGAAGTTGAAAGAGGATTTATATTACATAGATATATATGAGGAAATAAAAATGTAATAGATATTTAGTTGGGTTAGGGGATTAGTTCCCATAACCTTTTTTGTTTTAAAGTAATATTCATATCATTTTGACGATGGTCTGTCTGTATTACAAGAGATGAGCTGAAAAGAGGATTTGAAAATACATAAAGAGAACTTTAATTATTATATGAATCATATATGTTAATAACAATAGAAGGAAGATGATAAAATGAGTAAGGAAGAGCTTATGAAACAACAGTTTGGTAATAATGCAGAAAAGTATGTAAAAAGTAAAATTCATGCTAAAGGACTGGATTTACAATATGTAGTTCAACAAGTTGAACCTCGTCATAATAATCGTCTTCTTGATATTGCTACTGGTGGTGGACATGTTGCAAATTTATTAGCACCATTGTTTAAAGAAGTAGTTGCATTAGATTTAACTGAAAAAATGTTAGAGAATGCTAAAAAATTCATTTTAGGTAATGGGCATGACAATGTATCTTTTATCGTTGGACATGCTGAGAAATTGCCATTTGCTGATAAAGCATTTGATACAATTACATGCAGGATTGCAGCACATCATTTTACAAATCCGACGCGATTTATTTATGAAGTAAATCGAACGTTAGAAGATGATGGATTATTTATTTTAATAGATAATGTTTCGCCAGAAAATAATGAATATGATACATTTTATAATTTTATAGAAAAAAAGCGTGATCCGAGTCATGAAAGAGCTTTGAAAAAGACAGAATGGATTACTTTATTAGAAAAAAATGGTTTGCAAATGCAGTCATGCTTCACTTTCGATAAAAAGTTTGATTTCGACTGGTGGTGTGACATGCTGGAAGTACCTATGCAAAAGCGTGAAAAATTAACAGAGTGTATGATGAAAACACCAAACGAAATGAAGGAATACTTTCATATTCTA
The DNA here is from genome assembly GCF_016483245.1 of Bacillus cereus group sp. N31. Classification (NCBI taxonomy): domain Bacteria; kingdom Bacillati; phylum Bacillota; class Bacilli; order Caryophanales; family Bacillaceae; genus Bacillus; species Bacillus cereus group sp. N31. The sequence continues at coordinate 24,400 of NZ_JAEHCH010000034.1, forward strand.
TTTGAAAATAATAAAGTAAAGTCATTCTATACTGAAATGGCTATGTTTATTTGTAAAAAAAGTACAACATTAAAAAGATAAATTTCTTGAAGTCTTTTCAAAGTGCGTTATACTTAGTACTGAGAAAATGAGAATTGAGGAATTGCAATAATGATTCGCGTACGTATTGAAGGAACTGAAGAAGAAATGCTTGAATTTATGGAGAAAATGCCGGACATTCCTGGATTTGAAAAAACGCATATGAGAGAACCGAGAAAAGGAAACAATCCAAAATACGATTCGAGTAAGAATGTATTAGCATATTTGTCTTATAAAAAGATTGAAGTCGCCAATAAATAGGCGGCTTTTTTAGTTTGCAGCGTTTCACCGCCTTGTCTTTTTCACATAATAATAATAGTAGATTATGCTGAAGAGAGGTGAGGATTGTTAATAAGAAAATTATCTTTTTTGGAGACTTTGGTATTGACGATGCAGTTGCGTTAATTTATGCAAATAAAACTTGTAAATTAGATATTATAGGAATTGTCGCAGAATATGGGAATGTATCGCGAGAAATCGTTACAGAGAATGTATATTTTTTAGAAAAATACTATGCTACAGAAGTGAAAATCATCGAAGGTGCAGCTAGACCAATGACAGCTGAAGAGCCTTTATTCTTCCCGGAAATTCATGGGGATCACGGTTTAGGGCCAATTATTCCACCTGAAATGAGGATTTGTAAATGGGAAAATTTTTGTGAATTAATTAAATTAATTGAGCCTTGTCCAGAAGATATAGTTATTGTGGCGACAGGAAGATTAACAACACTTGCAACGTTATTTTTATTATATCCAAATGTAATGAATCGTATTTGTTCTTATTATATTATGGGAGGCGCTTTCTTATTTCCAGGTAATGTTACACCCGTGTCTGAAGCGAATTTTTATGGCGATCCAATTGCGGCGAATATTGTTATGAAGTATGCGCAGAACGCTACTATATATCCGTTAAATGTAACACAGGCTGCGCTTATTACTCCTGAAATGCTTGATATTATTAATAAAGAAGGAACGGGACAGGCGAAACTCATTAAACCAATGATCGATTTTTATTATGAGAACTTTTATAAAAAGGAATACCCGGGTATTACTGGGAGTCCTATTCATGATTTACTGCCGTTTATTTCGTTTATAAATGATGATATTTTCGAATATAAAAAATCAGCAGTTTGGATTAGTACGACGAATGATGTAACGAGAGGACAAAGTGTTGCGGATTTTAGAAAAATAGCTGAGCCAACGACGTTTGATAATAGGCCTGTACAAAAAATTGCGGTTGGTTTTAATTATCCAGTTTTTAAAGAAGAATTTATGAGGACGATATTAAAGCCTGATTGTCCCTAATATGTAAAATGTGAAGTTGTAAAATCATTTGTCCAGTGAGCTTCGTTCTCAAATAATCTAATAGTTGAGCTGTATGAATAACTTATGAAAAATGAAACATAACTAATGGTAAGCAATTGTTTCTGATTATAGTTTGATTGGTGAATTATAAAGGAGGTTATCATATGATTTGGTCTTTAATTGTCGGTGGTATATTAGGTTGGTTTGCAAGCTTAATTACTGGAAGGGATGTACCTGGCGGTGTAATTGGTAATATTATTGCTGGTATTGTCGGTTCTTGGCTTGGTACAGCGTTACTTGGTAAATTTGGACCTATTATAGGTGGATATGCGATTGTTCCAGCCTTAATAGGTGCGATTATTTTGATTTTCATCGTAAGCTTTATATTCCGGGCAATGCGAAAATGAATACAGGGGGCTGTTTACATTTGTAAGCAGTCCCTTTGAATTATATGGCCTAATCTGTTATGCTACTGTTATACAATCAGGAGGTGTCAGCATTGAAATCATATACAGTAAATTTCCATCAAGAAGATAATGCAAAAGCGACAACAGTACATAAATTAAGTGAAGAGGACTTCAATAAGGCAACAGAAAAAGGTACTCGTCATCTATTTGATTTAGATACAAACGTTGGTTTCTTCGTATTCTTTGACGCAGAAGATGCAGAAGGAAATGATCAATACTTAATGTTACAATATGAAGGAGATCACGAAGAGCCAAGTGCTTGCTACGGATTTGATTTGAAATTATACTATCAATTTTTAGCATTATACTTAAATGATCTTGAATTCCAAGGTGAAACAAATGAAGAAGAGGAAGAATATGGTCCAATTCATCATTTAGCGCACTTACTTTATCATATTGTAGAAGATGGTAAGTCAATCGAAGTGTAATATACATATTTGAAGCTGTCCAATATTGGACAGCTTTTTAATTATATAATAAAGGTACATGTATGTTGTATGCTAAAAAGTTGAGGGGAAATGGAATTTTCCGAAGGGTTGTTTATTTCTTCCATGTTTCAATCGGAATACATCTGTTATAATGAGCATAATTAAATTCATGGGGGCTAATTTAATGCTTGTAGATGTAAAACATTTTATTAAAGCGGCAAGTTTAACATGTATAACGGCACTGAGTGGAGATAATACATTTGCTCATAATTTTGAAACTGTAAAAAGTACGATTTCTACATACGTAAAGAAAGTAAGACTTACCTCTTAGTTTTGCTTTTAAAGCTTATCTACATATGTTATTTTGGAAAGAATCTGTATTATTTCAGGTTCTTTTTAATTTATACTAAAGTATAGATAAGTTCATCTAATATTTGAAAATCTTTTTATATAAATGCATTATTATAAAGGTCATAAATTTTAGAAAAGAGGTGAATTTCGTGAAAAGTTTTGGCATGCTAGCAAGCTCTGCTTTGTTTTCTCTGTTTCTGTTATTATTTAATGTTCAATCGTTTTATAATAAATACACAGAAGAAAATACATATTATTGGATAAATGGTGTATTAGCAGTGATATTCCTTATATCGTTTATCATACATATAAAAGATATTATAAAGAAAAATTATACAACTTCATTAAAACAAGAGTAGAGAGAATCATATGTTTACTAATAAGAAATGATGTAATTAAATTTCAAACCTTAAAAATATGAGACCAGCAGGGAAATGTTACGTAGCTTCTGTTGGTTTTTTGCGTTTTTGTGACGTACTTTATTCAAGGTGACAGAAGAAGGATAAAGCATGTAAGAAGAGAAGGTGTATAGTAAGGAAAAACAACACATCTCAACCTGTTTGAAATCAATGTAAGATAAAAATCATGTTATAGAGTGTTTACGAATGGGAGGTAGTAAAATATGAAAGCGCATTTGAGAATATTGTTCACTTTAACATGTGTATTAACATTGATGGCTTGTACGAATAATGAGGAAAAGAAACAGACGAACCCAACATCTGAAAAAAATACGGAACAAAAGAATGAAGGAACTGCACCTCAAAAAGAGAACGAGTCAGCGAATAACCCCAAAAATCAAGATTCAACAAAACCTTCAACAGGGCCAGATTCAAAAAGTCCAGCTCTTAACCAAAAATCAATTAACTATGTTAAAGAATTATTTGAACTAGCGAAAGAAGGGAAAGTACCTAATGTTCCATTTGCTGCTCATACAGGAGATATCGAAGAAATAGAAAAAGCATGGGGGAAAGCAGATAAAACAGAACAAGCAGGGAGCGGAATGTACGCAACCTTTACAAATAAAAATGTTGTCTTCGGTTTTAATAAAGGATCACAAGTTTTTGATGTACGTTCGTATCAAACAGAACTAAAGTCAATTACATTAAAAGAAATTGAAAAGGCGTTAGGAAAACCAACTTCAGTTAAAGTAAATGGTGAAGATCAAATATATGTATATAAAGTAAACAATCAGTTCGAGTTAAAATTCATCATTCCAAAATCGATCGGTAAGGTATATCATATTTCGGTATTTTCGCCAGAGGATAGTATTAATAAAATGGCAGGATAAAAAATCAAATAATCTCCAGAACACCTCACTTATTTTAAAAGTGAGGTGTATTCAATTGTAAACAAGGTATGTTTCCGACCTTATGATATATACTTTCATATGGCGAAATAATTCAATTATATTTTTGAAAAAATACAAAGCAAGTAAAAAAACGCTATCTGCCTATAGATTTATAGGGAAGGATAACGTTTTTTATAATTCATCCAATAAGAGATATCGATCTATTAAAAAAGTAGCATCCTATAAAACTTGAGGGGTATGTTGCGAATTATCTTTTTGGACATTTCCCTTTATTTTTTTACGTTCTAAATTTTGAACAAAAAGTGCCTGAACAATACCTCCAACTATTAAGAAACATGCACAAATATAAAATAGCATATTACCGTTTAGTTTACTTAATAATACTGCACCAATAACAGGACCGCACGTTCGAGATATATCCCAGTGTATGCCATAAATCGAAAAATACAATCCACGTTTATCTGTAGGAGCGATCTCTGAAACGAATCGCAATAAATGGTTTAAAGCAATACTTTCTCCAATGACTAAAAAGAGTAATGTGAAAAATAGTGACGAGATTGTTGCTGAAAGCCCGTAGCCAATTGCGGCTATCGTATAGCAGGCGTAAGAAATAAGGATGATTTTCGTCATGGAAAATCGTTCAGACCATTTTACGAGGAAAATTTGTAGAATGATTTCCAAAATGGCTTTACAAGTTGAAATAAATGCGAGTATGAATACGAAATTCGGAAATACATGTTCTGCGAAAATACGATAATTTGTTTCCGTTTGTGCATAGAAAAAGCTAATAGGAAGTGTAGAAGCCATAAGTCCAAATATAGCGTAATGTTTGTGTACAAATTGTTTTGGAGATGATGCTACTTCAAGTGTTTGTTTTGGCGTTGTAATTGCTGGAGCAGTTTCTGGGAGCTGCGTCCAAACAACTATTGCATATATCATAAGTGTAATACTTTGCATCATAAATAAATATTCAGGGTGAGTAGTATAAAAGATAGCACCAATTAAAGGACCGATTACGGATCCAATTGCTCCCATCGTTTGCAGGAGAGCAAAAATTTCTGCTTGCTGCTTTTGTTTTGTTAAATCTGCAATTTGCGCACGTTGAGCTGGAATGTATAAAGAACGACCAATACCATTGATGACGTATAACAGTGCAAATATAAAAACGGATTGAGCAAAAATGAAACTACCGATTGCAATACCTTGCAGCAATAGGCCGAGTAACATAATTTTTTTTCTCCCATATTTATCAGTAACGCCTCCAGCAATAAGTGTAAAGACAATGTCTGAAAGTGGTTGTAGTCCGAAAATAAGCATAGTCATCATTATATTGCCGTTTAACATCTTATTAACGTATATAATCATAATGAGAGCTAACATTGATTCCGTTGTTCGGGTTAATAATTCACCACACAGTCTAATGATAATAGGTTTATTATAACGTAGTAAGAGATGGTTCAATTTGATTTCCTCCTTTCTATATTGAAATGATAAGATGAAAGGAGAAATGGAAAAAGGGTAGAAATAAAAGGGAGTATTTTTCACCTTTTAGGGGGATTATGATGTTTATTTTAGATCAATACATTGAATTATGGTTTGCCTATGGGAAAGGGAAACGAGAAGGAGAACAATTAGAGATAACAGTGCAAAATATATCTGAAACTTTATTTTGTACAGAGCGTAATAGTAAATTAATTATAAAAAAATTAGAAGAGTTACATTGGATCGCTTGGTTTCCAGGTCGCGGGAGAGGAAATCGTTCTAAATTAATATTTAAAAAGAATCCGGCACCATTGATTTTAGATAGAGGAAAAGAAATAACGAAAAAAGGGGATGTGAAAAGCGGGATCTCATTTGTGGAACGCTATAGCGCACATTTTCCATCAGTAAAGGGAGAATACCAGTCTTGGGTTGATTCTATATTTGGTCATAAAATTGAAATGACTTCTGAAGGGAGAAAAGATGTACTCCGTTTACAAGTACAAATGAATCTGGACATCGCTTTAGATCCAGTTTACGCTACAATGCGCTCGGAATGTCATATGGTTAAACATATTTTTGATACACTCGTATATATCAATGAAGAAAGAACTGCTATTGAGCCGAGACTTGCTTTTCACTGGGAATATAATGATGAAGAAAAAATATGGACATTTTATTTACGAAAAGGAGTTCACTTTCATAATGGAAAACGCCTTACTGCACATGATGTTATATATTCATTGAATCGATTCATGACAGCTGTAGACAACCCGCACGCATGGATGTTACAGCATGTGGCAAGTTTTCATGCAGTAGGTGAATATGTTTTAGAAATTAAATTACATACGGAAAATATGATATTTTTACATATGCTAAGTTTAGAACAGTGTTCTATCGTAAGTGAAGATGAAGCAGGAAAATTAATGGGGACAGGACCTTTTCAGTTATACAAAAGTAATGAAGATCTGTTTATACTGGAAGCGCATCATTTATATTTTCGTGAGAGACCTTTTCTAGATCGCGTTGAGTTATGGAATGTAGAACAAAGTGTAGATACATATGATGTTTTAGTAAAGGCGCAGTATAAAGATAAAGAGAAACATAATAAAGAACTGTCTCGACTTGAGTCGAACGTGACTTATGTAACATGCAATCTTACGAAAGAAGGACCAATGCAAGATAAGTTATTTCGGAAAGCGTTATATAAAATCATTCATGGCGATATAATCGTTCAAGAACTCGGTGGAGAACGTGGAGAAGTGGCAAAGGAACTAATATCAGTAAAGGCCAGCATAGTAGAGATAGAGGAAGATATAGAAAGTTTAATGAAAAGAAGTATTTATCATAATGAAGTGCTACAACTGTATACATTTAAAGGACGAGATCACGTTGAAGATGCACAATGGATACAAAAAGAGTGTGCGAAATATGGAATTTGTGTAGAGATTAATTTTCTTGAAATAGAAGAACTATTGCAAATAAGTACGATACAAAAAGCTGATATTATGCATGATAGCGCAACAATTAGTGAACGAATAGAAGATAGTTTGCTATATATGTTTCTGACAAAAAACAGTTTTATTCATGGGCATAGCAGCATGAACTTTCATGAAATGTTGTCCCCTTATTTTAAACAAGAACAAGTAGAGAAAAGAGTTACACTGTTACGCAATCTTGAGGACACATTGTTACGTCAAATTCATATTATTCCTTTATATCGTAACAAACAAGAGGTAAGTACACATGAAAAAGTACAAAATATAATGATTAATTCGCAAGGTTGGATTGATTTTTATGAAATATGGTTTAAGTCTTGATATATATAGGTTCTTACGCATTTTTCAGAAGATGTGTCAGAGCCTTTTTTCTATGTGAAAGAAGTTTGTTTTACACATTGTTACGCTACTTGTAGTATAATTCTATTTACAGCGTAACAGTGTTATGTTACATTGTTGTTAGGAAGGAGTGTTATACAGTTGAGTACAAATTTAATTTCAAAAAAAGATTTATTAGAGCTTACAGGTATTTCATACGGACAGTTATATAGGTGGAAGAGAAAAAATTTAATTCCGGAAGATTGGTTTGTACGAAAGTCAACATTCACTGGTCAAGAGACATTTTTTCCGAAAGAAAAGATTTTAGAGCGTATTGATAAAATCCAAACGATGAAAGAAGATTTATCACTAGATGAATTAGCAAATATGTTTTCACCGAGTGTGACAGAAATCCTTTTAACGAAAGAAGATCTCATCCGTAAAGGGATTACATCAGAACCTGTTTTACAATTTTTTATTGAGCAAACGAACAAAACGGTAGACTTTCGATTTGTAGATATTCTATATGTGTATATGTTAGAAGAGTTACTACAATCAGGAGAAGTTAGTTTAGAAGAAGGTAAAATGGTTCTGCAAGTTTTACGAGAAAATTATGAAGCAATCAAACATAAAAATTGTGATTTAGTTATGATTCGAAAAATAGGGATTTCTACATGTTTCTTAGTATCAAATATTGAGGATTTAATTTTTGAAAAGGGAACGAAGATTATTTTACGAGAAGCGATTATGAAGTATACCGAAGCATTAAAAACTAAACTGTTGTAGTGGAGGAGAAATAATGCGTACAGAAAATTTAATTATAAATGGTTACGGTTCATCCAATGGCGGTGAATTTCATAAAGTACAACTAAATGGAAAAGGCACTGTAAACGGAAATGTTGAATGTGATGAATTTCAATGTAATGGTTATGGTGCAGTAACTGGTGATTTGAACAGTAGCAACGCAAGAATTAGTGGATCAGGTAAAGTCGATGGTACAGTTAATACAGAAACGATGCGAATTGATGGGAAAGCAACAATTACACAAGATGTAAAGGCGAATAGTTTAAAAATTGCAGGAAAAGGTACGATAGGTGGAAACGTTAAGGGTGAAGAATTTAAAATCAACGGTCAAGCGACGATTGATGGGAATTGTGAAGTTGATATTTTTTCTTCAGAAGGACAATTTACAATCGGTGGTTTATTAAGCGCAGATGAGATTAATATAAATATTCACGGTACATGTAGAGCGAAAGAAATTGGCGGCCAAACGATTGAAGTAAGACATAGATTGAGTACATTTAGTAGACTATTTAAATCAGTATTTGGCTTGCAGTTAGAAGCTGAATTGTTAGAAGGTGACAATATCGATATTGATTATGCTCACATAAAAACAGTAAGAGGAAACAATGTAACAGTAGGACCGAACTGTGAGATTGAACTGATTGAATATAGCGGTGTTATTACTGTTGATAAAAGCGCAAATGTAAAAGAAATTAAGCAAGTTTAACGGAGGGGGGAAATCAGTATGGAACATCAACATAGTCTCACAGTAAATGGTTCTGGTAATTCAGCGGGCGGAGATTATAACAAAGTGAAGATTCGCGGTGAAGGGACAATTGCGAATGATATGAGTTGTAATGAGTTTAAAACATATGGCACAAGTGATGTGCGTGGCAATATGAAAGTTAAAAACTATGTCGTGTATGGAGATAGTGAAGTACAAGGAAATGTAGATGCAGCATATGTAAAAGTATATGGTAATACACAAATGCATGGTGATGCTCATATTGAAAAAACAAAAATTAGAGGTATGATTGATGTTACAGGGAAGTTTTCAGGTGATTTCGTAGATGTGAAAGGTGCTTTAAATGTGAAGGGAGATATTGAAGTAGAAGAATTATCACTAACTGGTGGTCTTGAAAGTGATGGTTTGCTTAATGCTGAACATATTGAAATCTCACTTCGTTATGAAGGAAGTAAAGTAAGAGAAATCGGTGGCAAAAAGATTACAGTGCGTAAGAAATCAAGATTTATTCCTTTTACTAGTCATGCTGGAAACCTCCAAACTTCAATTGTTGAAGGGGATGATATTTATTTAGAACATACAATTGCTGAAGTAGTAAGAGGAAACAACGTTACCATTGGTCCTGGATGTGAAATTAGTGTTGTAGAATATCATACTAGTTTTAATCAAAAAGGTAATGCAGTCGTAAAAGAACATAAACAAATATAAGTAATGCGAGGGAGAGCAAGAGATATGGTTGAGAAGAATAATAAGCTTGGCTTTATTGTGGCGGGCTTATTGCTAGGTATTTTAATGGCATCAATGGATAATACCATTGTCGTAACAGCGATGGGAACGATCGTTGGTGACTTAGGAGGTCTTGAAAACTTTGTATGGGTCGTTTCTGCCTATATGGTCGCAGAAATGGCAGGTATGCCGATTTTCGGTAAACTATCAGATATGTATGGAAGAAAGAGATTCTTTATTTTCGGTTTAATCGTCTTTATGATTGGTTCGGCACTTTGTGGGACTGCTGAAAATATTACACAATTAGGCATTTATCGTGCCATTCAAGGTATTGGTGGCGGGGCATTAGTGCCGATCGCGTTTACTATCGTGTTTGATATTTTCCCACCTGAAAAGCGCGGGAAAATGGGTGGATTATTCGGAGCAGTATTTGGATTATCAAGTATTTTCGGGCCATTACTTGGCGCATATATTACAGATTATATTAGTTGGCACTGGGTATTTTATATTAACTTACCGCTTGGCATTTTAGCACTTATTTTTATTACATTCTTTTATAAAGAATCACGAGTTCATAAAAAACAAAAAATTGATTGGTTCGGCGCAATTACTTTAGTTGGTGCAGTAGTTTCTTTAATGTTTGCACTTGAACTTGGCGGACAAAAATATGATTGGGATTCTAGCTTTATTTTAAGTTTATTTGCTGGATTCGCTATTTTAATAATCGCATTTATTTATATCGAACGAAAAGTAGAAGAGCCAATCATTTCATTTGAGATGTTTAAACAACGTCTGTTTGGAATGAGTACAATTATTGCATTATGTTACGGAGCTGCATTTATGTCAGCAACTGTGTACATTCCGTTATTTATTCAAGGTGTATATGGTGGGACTGCAACAAACTCAGGATTGTTACTTTTACCGATGATGTTAGGGTCAGTCGTAACAGCACAGTTAGGCGGATTTTTAACGACAAAGCTTAGCTACCGAAACATTATGATTATTTCCGCTGTTATTATGCTAATCGGATTATTCTTATTAAGCATGTTAACGCCTGAAACAAGTCGGGCATTATTAACGGTTTACATGATTATTATCGGATTCGGAGTTGGTTTCTCATTCTCGGTACTAAGCATGGCTTCAATTCACAACTTTGGTATGGAACAGCGCGGATCTGCGACTTCAACGAGTAACTTTATTCGTTCATTAGGTATGACACTTGGTATTACAATCTTCGGAATGATCCAAAGAACAGGTTTCCAAGAACAATTAGAAGAAGCATTTAAAGGGATGAGCGGGGGAATGATTTCAAACGCTTTAGGAGATTCAAGAGCCATTTTATCAGAATCGGCTAGAACTCAAATTCCGCCACAAATATTAGATAAAATTATTGACGCTCTTTCTAGTTCAATCGTGCAAACATTCATGTGGGCATTGGTACCAGCTGGTTTAGCATTCGTATTCATTTTCTTTATGGGAAATGAGCGCATGGTGTTGCAGAAAGAACAAAAGAATATAAAGAGTGAAACATCAAAATCTTAATGAAAAAGCTCCTTTTAAATTTGAAAGGAGCTTTTGTCGTATGTACGGTGTTAAATTAGCCTTCGATGATTTCGTATTCTTCGTCTGCTAATAATAAAATTTGTGTTTTCTTACCTTTGTTTTGAACTTCGATTACATCATATGTACCTAAGTCTCTTAGTTTGCTTTGAGAAGCATTAACCATAACTTCCATAGAATCAATTAAGATATCTTCTTCAATGTATGATTCAGGCAATGCCATATCTTCAGTTTCTAATACACATGCGTATAGATTTTGTAAGTTTTCAGCAGTTGGGTTTTGTTCCTCAACATCAATGATGTTTTTTACTGCGTCCATATTTTCTTCTTTTGCTTGATATACTTTAATTTTAGCCATTGTTTTAATCTCCTTTATAACGTAATCGTAGAGGCTACACCTTATTATAACGTTTTTTTCATGAAAGATGAAATTGTTATACGTATTTATAGTAAAAAATATGTGTTATTACTTATTATTGGTGTAATTCCCTTATTAATCTAATGAGTAGTTAACTATCTCCTTACGTTAATATTATATTGTCCAAGCTTTTCTTATCTTCCGCTCATATTATATGTATTAGATAAAAACATATAGGGAAGGGATTGAATATAAGTGGATTGCGAGCCGAAACGAAATTGTGGGTGTTGCCAAAATAGTATATGTGAATTTTTACAAAGTCTAGAACCTTTTACTCAAGTTGAAAGTATCGTAATAGCTGGAAACGAAATCGATGTATCTTATTTTCTTTCATTTAACAAGAGGAAGGGCATTGTAGCATTTGTACAACAAGACAATGAGGTAATATTTGTAGACTGTTCAAAGATTGATGCAATTCGAATAGGAAAAGTGTGTAGTTGTAAATCGAAAGTTAAATATATTGAAGAGGACTTTAGCTTGCTAGGAAATGTTTGCCCGCAATGTTTAACGGAGGGTAGTACAATCTTTTTTGATTTTAACAATCCTGAATTAAATGTGTCTTTCCAAGCAACCACAATTAATCCACCTAGATGTACTGAATTTACAGATGAACTCGGGAATGTAGTAAAGCAAATTACTATAGTAGGTGAGGCAATTGTTTCTAAAGATTTCGTTCAAGTGCCTGAACTGGTAGGTTTTCGACTGCTTTTATCGCATCCAGCTGGAGATCCTTTAAACTACGGATTGTTATTTATTAATTTTCCTGATACGATTTTTATTTTTATATTGGCATCAAGCGGATACCTTTCCATTTCGAACTGCTTAAAAATAGAGAGTGGAACTGGTAATGCTGAAATAGAAGAGCTGAAAAAAATGATAAAGGATGACGATAACACGTACAAATCAGTTGTTAAATTGACTAAAGTATATAAAAATGGTGAGACGGAATCCTTTATTTCTAAGAAGGAGTTATAACGTATCTATTGATTAACCCTCTTAAAATACAGGAGGGTTTTTACATATAATAGGAGTATTATAATGGCTGAAAAATCGCTTTTGTCGTATGTACGGTGTTAGAAGTAAATAGAGTGGTTTGTTTTACTATGAATTGTAATGGTTCATTAAAATGTAGTGATGAAGGGTCATGCAATATTGGTAAAGCAATTAAGAAAAGGGCTATTGAAACAGCCCTTTTCTTAATTATGTAAATAGCTGTTGCTATTTTTATTATGTTTACATAGTTATCCAAAATTGAGTAATTTATTTACTAAATTCCTTTTGAGCTCCCATATAGCTTCCTATAATATTTTGATAACTTGGAAGGTGTTTAGCAAGTAAAGCTCCAAAGCCTTCAACATCATTTCGCCAGTCACGCTGTAATTCTGCTGCAACGCTAAACCAGTTCATTAGTTGAACCCCGCCATGAGCCATACGCATAAGAGCGGCATCACTTTTTGAAAGACGAGAATAGAAATCAGTCATTTTATAATCCCCTTTAAAAAGCTTATTTATAAATCAATCTTACAGTGATTCGACTGGATTGGGTATATGTTAAAATTTTATCAACAAATATGTTTTATTTGGATAATAAGATATATATATTTTAAAATTGAAAAAGTGAATTTTTATTTTTTGATTTGATGTTATAATGATTTTGTATTTGTGAATAATTTATAATTATATGAAATTTAAGTCTAAGGGGTGTTTGCTTATATGCCGAATAAATGGATGTGTAAAAAGGGTATAAGTTACCTCATGAAAATGTAGAGTTATATTGATTTGTAGAAAGCAGGAATGTAAATGATATATGAAGCGAATATACATACTAGAAGAAAATTAGTTTCCATGTTCGAAGATTTTAATAATGTTATATTACTTTCTTATTTACAAGGACATATGGGAAGAGCCTGGGTAAACGATCTTGAAAATCCAACAGTAGCACAAGTTACAGTAGGGATTTTCACATTTTATACTGGAGATCCAAATGTGAAAGAAACAGAAGAGTTATTACGTAATATTCCTGAAAAAATGTTAGTAATCGTAAATAGTGAAGAATGGAAAAAGCGTTTAGAAACATTTTATGAAAGAAAAATAGATAAGTTTTTACGCTATAAATTCAAACGTAATTCGGAATTTTTTAATCGTTCAAAATTACAATCTTTTATATCAACACTTCCAAAAGGATACGAGTTAAGAAGAATAGATGAGCATATTGCAAATAATTCTACACTACATAAGCTTTCTGAAGACTTTACAAGTCAATTTCAATCGGTAGAAGATTATTTAAATCGAGGTATAGGTTATAGCATTTTGTATAATGGAGAAGTTATATGCGGTGCATCCTCGTATAGTATTTACGATAAGGGGATAGAAATTGAAGTTGCGACGGATCTGAACCATAGAAGAAAAGGTTTGGCGACCGTAGTGAGTGCAGCGTTAATATTGGATTGTTTAGAAAAGGGAAAATACCCAAACTGGGATGCAGCGAATACGACATCTGCCAAACTAGCAGAAAAGCTAGGATATGTTTTTGATAAGGCGTATGATACTTATTTTGTGGATAATAGATGAATGAGCAGAGATTGTAAGAGTTGTACAAAATAAAGAATTTAAAAAGGGAAAGACAAATGACTGGAATGTTTCGATAGCATTGTTAAAAACTCCTATGGAAATATTAGGGGATAAAATGATTATTTCAATAATAAGGAGATTTTATAATCTATTGAGTACAAAAACCGGCTTTTTTAGCCGGTTTTTATTTTTTATAAAGGGGACAATAGTCGTGATGTTCTGTTTTGTGGATAGTATTAAGTTGGCAGATGGTTCTTATTAAATGTATTCTTTGTTAGATAGAATAAAAGACTCTTGAAAAATTAATTTTGGAACACCTATTAGCTCTATCATAAAAAAGTCGAGAAATTTTATTTTATATAGGTAGATATCAGTATAGGCTCCATATATTAATTTATGTATTTTTAACTATCAAGAGGAATTGAAGCTTTTACTATGCAATTGATAAAAGTGACTATGATACAAACCCACGCATTAATAGAAAAAGTACATATACAGTAAAGAGAGTTAAAAAACTCTAAATTTTATTATAAAGGAGATTATAAAATATGAGTGAACAATGTCCAATTAATGTACCATGTCAGGTAGTAGGACAAACCCAAACACCATTAAGTGATGCACCTGCAACGCCAATTACTACTCCGGGAGCACCAATTGTAAAAATACCGGTTGTATTAGCAGAAAGAACAATTCAAATTGTTGTAGAATCTGATATTTCATTAGATCCTCCAGCGGTTGAAATTAAACGTATCTTAAAAAATGCATTTTTAACACAATGTAAGTTAGTTCCTGTAGCATTCGAACCAGTACCAGGTACACCTTACCGTCGAGTTACAAGAGCAAAGTTATTTGTACAAGGATATATTCGTAAAAATATTGAATATGCAAATGACGAGTGTAATGGAGTGCTATATGACCGCATTGCTAATGTTCCATTTTCTGGTTTTGCTGATTTAACAGCTGGTGATTTTCTATCACTAGCTATAGTGGCTGCTTCCTCAGATACTACTTCTCACTTTATTAATCCTAAAAATGGTGATCTACCACGTTTAGACAAATACTTCTTCGAAAATACAGTTTTTTATAATGAACAACCGTATTGCGAATTAGTCAGCGCTCAATTTTTTGAATTAGACTTTTCACCTTGTCCAACAGACCTAAACGAACCATTTGATACTCTTCGTGAAAAAATTGTACTAGATCTTACTTTAAAAGTTTTACAAGTACAACAAGTACAAGTATAAAACTAAAAAAGCATTGTCTTTGATAAAAAGACAATGTCTTTTTTATTATTATAAAACATATATAATGATGAAATGGTCGCGTACAAAAAACATATTTTTATGAATTTCATTAGACGGGGGGATGGTGATGAAAAATCCATGGGTTGGTCAGGAAATATGGAACAAAGTTTATAAAGGGAAAAAGCTGAATATTCAAGATGATGCACGCGAAATAAGAAAAAAGGAAAAAATTGAAGAAACAGAATCAGAGAAAGAAGATAAAGCAATTGAATTAAAGAAAGAAAGTAAAGAAACTGAGTCGGAAAAAGAAGAAGAAACAATTGAATTAGAGAAAGAAAGTAAAGAAACTGAGTCGGAAAAAGAAGAAGAAACAATTGAATCAGAGAAAGAAAGTAAAGAAACTGAGTCGAAAAAAGAAGAAGAAACAATTGAATCAGAGAAAGAAAGTAAAAAAACAAAGTCAAAAAAAGAAGAAGCAGTTAAATCCGAGAAAAAGAGTAAAGGAACAGAGTCACAGAAAAAACGTCAAGATTCAGAATCAAAAATAGAGACCTTAGTACGTTCAAAAGTAGTAAAAACCCCATTTTCTATTATTTCAGATGTGACTAGTTTTATAAAATTCCCTAATATGAATGTGAAAAATCAAGAAGTATTTGTATTTCGGAATCAAAAAGATGAAAGGGGTCGTGAATTGGATACTAAGTTATTAACTACAGTGCAACATTATCAAGGAGAAGTTAATTGTAATTTAGTTTCTTCAAACCTTTATGAAAAGAGAGTGCTTTTAGAACTTTCTAATCAAAAAATAAAAAGTAATATGGAAGAGAATTGGGTAGGAACATCTTCGTGGATTCCTATACACGGAATAATTTTAGATAAGGAAGATGAAGGAGGAGTAAATAATTATATACCTGCGAAATTACCAATAGAAATAGGGAAGTATAAAGGTGAAATTAATTTACGAGAAAAAGTGGTATTTAAAGAAAAAGTTATAGAAATAAAAGAGGTGTCACAGGAAATTATTTTAACAAAAAAAGAGTTTTTATTACCAAAAATAATAAGGAAAGGAAATAATCCATCTAAAATTGAAAAAGGGAGCTTACTCGTAGAAGGTTATATTTTTCAATGTATTGAATTTATATCGGAACGAAGTACACCGCATGATAACGCGTATCAGTTAATACAAAACCTTGTATTGGAATTAACTGTGCAATTGTTACAAGAACAGGTAGTTTGGGTGCGGATTAGATAATTAATCATCTCTACATCAATTAGTTAAAAATTTCTTCAGGAAAATGTATTAGAGAAACTTAAAAATAATGCTAGCAAGTTTGTAAATGAGCTTGCTAATAAGCGTTTGGGAAAGATATGAAATACAATTGATGGATCGCTTTAAAAAACTAATTCTTTTAATAGATGAAATGGATAAATCTTTGTTAAAACATGAGGTGTAACACAAAGTGTATCCACCCCCATTATAGAAAACTTACAATTTAAACAGTAATACATGTTTATCATAATGTTTTAAACACCAATTATATTTTTTTAGAATAATTGGATGGACAACTTCTTTCGTAGTATCGACCTCAGTATAGCCATATTTCTTATAAAAGTTTTCTAGTTCCTCAAAAGGAAGACAATACACATTTTGTACTTGTAATTTTTTCGCAGTTTCTACTAAAAATGAAACAAGTTCCCCAGCTAATTGTAGACCTCTAAATTTTGGGAGAATAAAAATCCCACCCATTTCTATAGTATTATCATCTATTTTGACTAGTCGTCCAACACCTGCGTACTCATTGTTGTATGTAATGATTGCAACTTTATCTCGCTTTAAATCGCTCCGTACAAATCCTATTGATTCGTATTGATTATTAATCCATTCTAGATCATTATATGTAGCCAGTTGAATACTCATATGCATCCTCCTTCAGAAAACTTTTACTATTTCCATTATACATAATATATTTTCAGGAAAAAGTGGTTAAAATGGCATGATTTTTATTAACAGTTCAAGTTTTGGAGAATAGTGCATACAATATAAAGTGTTTTCCTTTCTTCATTTAAGTTTTACGTATATAATTTAAAAGTACTATTTTTATTTTATTATTTTATATTTATAACAGAATAGAGGTTTAAAAATGGGTGTTAAAATCATTACGGATAGTGCGGCGGATTTACCGGTAGAATTGCTGCAAGCATATGATATTGATTTAATTCCACTCCGTGTATATGATGAAGCAGAAACAGAGTATTTAGATGGAGTTACATTAGAGTCAGTTACATTATTGCAAAAAATGAGAGAAGGCGCTGTTTATAGAACATCATTGCCTTCACTTGAAACTTTCCAAGAAAAATTTGTTTCTTATGCAAAAGAAGGTAACCCTTGTATATATTTAGCTTTTTCATCTGAACTGTCTGGTACATATCAATCTTCAATTGTCATTAAAGAGGAAGTAAAAGAAACATATGCAGATTTAGATTTGGAGATTATTGATACGAAATGTGCTTCGCTTGGTCAAGGGCTTGTCGTTTTAGAAGCTGCTAAAATGGCGAAAGACGGCGCATCAAAAGAAGATATTTTAAAACGTGTCGCTTTTTTAATGAACCATATGGAACATATCTTCACTGTGGCTGACTTACAGTACCTTGTTAGAGGTGGACGTTTAAGTAAAGTAGCAGGTTTTATCGGCGGTTTATTAAACATTAAGCCGATCTTAAATGTGGAAGAAGGAAAACTTGTACCACTTGAAAAGGTAAGAGGGAAAAAGAAAGTACTTGGCCGAATTGTAGATATTATGGAAGAGCGCGGGAAAGAACTTAAAGGTCAAACAATCGCAATGACTCATGGCGACGACTTAGAAACAGCTGAAGCGTTAAAAGCATTAATTACGGAAAGATTCGGCTGTGAAGTATTTATCGTAAATACAATTGGAGCAGCAATTGGAGCACATACAGGACCTGGCGTTATAACATTATTTTTCTTAAATGAAGTAGAGTAAAGGATTGATCTTTTGATCAATCCTTTTTTATTTTTAATCTGTGATAATTGGGCGATATGGTATTGGTGAAGTGATACTTATATCAATCATCGTGTAAAGAAATAATAAAGTCGGTTAAAAAATGCTAGTCATGCTATTCAACAATCGAGCTATATAACGGTACGATTTCTTGTCAAAATTAAAAAAATTTGAAATAATTGTTATTAAGTTAAAGGAGGGCGATTACAGAAAAAGGTGATACGACTTTCTCTTACTTAAGAATTGTGGAATATTTAAAAAATCCGATTAATTATATTCCGAAAGGGTGTGTGTAATATATTATCAACTAATGTTTTTACTTATAAATCTAAGGATGGAAAAACAGTAATAATTAGAGAAGCTAAAGAACAGGATGCAGAAAGAATGCTAAATGCTGCTTCAAAAGCTTTAATAAATGCTCCATACATGCTAAGTACGGTTGAGGGTGTAAAAAAGATGAGTGTTGATGCTATTCAAAAAACGTTAAAAGCTTATCATGAAAATCCAAATTATGTACAGTTTATTGCTGAAGTTGATGGTAAGTTAGTCGGTGCAATCGATTTTAAGAACGGAAACAAAGAAAAAATTAGTCATCAAGGGGCTTTTGCGATGACCATACTACCTGAATATCGAAATTATGGTATTGGAAGAGCTCTTCTAGAAACGTTAATCAATTGGGCTAAAAATAACAGTAAGATTGAAAAAGTTTGTCTTGAGGTAATGGAAGATAATCTAGGTGCAATCCAGTTATATAAGAATCTAGGATTTTTTGAAGAAGGTAGAAAAGCAAAGGGTGTAAAATTGGATGACGGCTATCAAAATTTAATATTAATGGCTTTATTCGTTTAAAATTGAACATTATTCAACAATAGGCGCTATTGTTGAATAAAAATTAGATTTTCAAACGATTTTATTGTTATATTTTTAAGTACAGTGAAGTATCTTATATCGAAAATTATACAACTATATTTTAACCCCGTCCTAAATTTAGAACGGGGTTATGCTTGTTTTAGGTTTAAAAGTAAATAACTTTATTGTCTTTTTTACACATCGTATCATTCATGTGTTTATGCTATTTGTGATTGAGTGGTGAAAGAAACGAATATAAATCTAGTCCTGCTCATCAAAAAACGAAATATTTAAAGATATTAAAAAATTGTAGTTTCATATATAATTGGGTAGGGAGAAATATCTGTAACTATTTGTAAAAATAGGAGGCGGCTATAAAAATGCATGAAATTGCTAGGTGGGATTTAGATCGATTATATTCGTGTGAAGATATTATATTTCCGATATTAGAGTTGAAAGAACAATATATAGTGACAAAGGATGTGGAAATCCTTTCAAAACTTATACAGGCTATTGAAAAGGCAGAATACTATTTGTATTGCCGATCGGCTGAAGAAAGTGTTTCATCTGACAATACTATATTGACTGTGAAAGTAAAGGAACTAAAAAGTGAAGTACAGCAAGTAATACAACAAAGTGAGGTGGCAATTTCTGATAATATTAATACTAGGTTCATAAAAGATGAACTTAATGCGTGGGAAAATATGTACATACAATTAAGAAATAAGATAGAAATAGAGCACAATAATAAACAATTATCATTTGGTCAAGCAAATCATATTGCAATGAATAGTGATAATGAAAAGGAAAGGTTAGAAGTATTCGAGTTACTTACAAGTGCTTTGCATAAGGAAAAAGAAATCTTTGCTACTGTATTAAATCAAATAGGGAGATTGCGTAATACAAAGAGTAATGAAAAAGAAGATAGAGAGATTTTAACACAATCTCTTCATGTGAATGGTATTTCTGAAACTGTATTATTACAAATGTGGAATGCGACAGAAGAAAATCTTGATAAATTAGTTAGTGCTTTAAACATGTATAAGATAGGGGAAGCTTCCATTACATGGCATGAACTTATGACAATAAAGGAAAATAATGAGGCTATTATTCCTTTTTCAGTAGCAGTACAAAACATATATGATGCATTAAAAGCTATTGATGAAGAATTAGCAGAATTTGCACGTAATGCGATAGAAAGTGGATGGGTAGATGCTGAACCGAGAGAGAATAAACCACCAGGTGGGTTTTGCGCTCCTTTTTTCAGTGAGAAAGAATCCCGTATTTCAATGCGTTATGACGGAAGTATCGATAGTGTAAGGGTAATTGCCCACGAACTAGGACATGCTTGGCATTTTTATAATATGAGTTTTGAACAAACTACTTCTTTCTTAGATGATTATTTGCCAATGAGCACGGCTGAATCCGCGTCTATTTTCTTTGAAACAGTACTCATAAACTATTTAATTGAAACAACAAAGTGTATAGATATGAAAAAGTCATTACTTAGCTGGAAAATAAGAAATACGTTTAATTATGTTATGGCCATTCGAGCATCATTTCAATTTGAGAAGAATTTTTATGAAAAATGTAAAGAGGGTCCTTTAAGTGTTGACGAAATTGAGACGTTATCTATAGCAGCGCAAGAAAAAGCATACGGACATGCTTTAAGTGAATATCAGCCGTTCGTGTGGATGAAATATATTCAATTTTATATTGCGGATGTTCCTTTTTACAATTATCCGTACACATTTGGATATTTAGCAAGTTTTAGTTTAGTAGAAATAGCGAAGCAAAACTCAAGTACATTCCATTTAAAGTATAAAGAATTTCTACGAGAAACAGGAAAGGCTCCAGTAGAAGAGCTCATGAAAAAACATTTTCAAATAGATATAACAAGCTATGAATTTTGGGATAAAGCTTTTATACAAATTTCTAAAGATATTGATGAATATTTGCAGCCTATGTAAGGAGAGGACGACATGTTTCAAGCACTAATTTTTGATATGGATGGAACGTTATTTCAAACAGATAAAATTTTAGAAGTATCGCTAGATGATACTTTTGATCATTTACGGTCACTACAATTATGGGATACAGTAACACCAATTGATAAGTATCGTGAAATTATGGGTGTGCCGTTACCGAAAGTTTGGGAGATGTTATTACCAGACCATTCTATTGAAGTAAGAGAACAAACAGACGCATATTTTTTGGAAAGATTAATTGAAAACATAAAGAACGGAAAAGGTGCTTTATATCCAAATGTAAAAGAAATATTTACGCACATAAAAGAAAATAATTGTTCAATATACATTGCTAGTAATGGCTTAAAAGAATACTTACAAGCAATCGTATCTTATTATGCTTTGGATCAGTGGGTTACTGAAACATGTAGTATTGAACAAATACAATCGCTAAATAAAAGTGACTTAGTCAAAACCATTTTGAACAAATATGATATAAAAGAAGCAGCCGTAGTTGGAGACCGACTATCTGATATAAATGCAGCGAAAGATAACGGTTTAATTGCGATTGGATGCAATTTTGATTTTGCACAAGAAGATGAACTGGCTCGTGCGGATATAGTAATTGATGATTTAATGGAGTTGAAGTGGATATTGTCTGAAGTGCAGAATACGCATGCTACGAATTGAATAAGGTAACAACCATAAAAATGCTCAGAATAAATGATTCTTGAGCATTTTTATATATTTTTATATTAAGGGAGGGAATTTACTTGAAAGATATACATATTCAACAAATAGAAAATTTAATGAAATATGAAATTAGTCATCTCGTTCAGGACAGTAAGGAAGGAGGTTTTAACTTCCTAATAAAATTAATAAATGAATATGAAAACAAAATAAATGTATTTAATAAAACTGGAGAATGTTTATATGGTATTTTTCAAGGGGAAAAGTTAATTGGAATAGGAGGGCTAAATGAGGATCCATATACAGAAAATAATAAGATTGGTAGGGTAAGAAGATTTTATATTGCAAAAGAATACCGAAGGAAAGGATTAGGGAGGTTACTGTTAGTGCGAATTTTAAGTGATGCTAAAAAATATTTTAATATCGTTGTCTTAAATACAGATACGGAACAGGGTGACAAATTTTATACTTCGGGTGGATTTGTGAAAGGGAAAAAATATGTAAGAGCGAGCCATTATTTGAACTTATATAAAAGGATGTAGTGAATTATTATTTATCCACTCTGACAGAACTTTTGTTCTATTTTTATGTGGATTGATGATATAATTTATTTGAATCTATTATTAGAATGGGGAATTGGATGATGGGAGAAAATAAAATTATTCATGATTTCAATGAATATTCAATTTGGTTAAATACATTGAAAGGTATGAAAGAAGAATTGTGGGTGGCACCAATATCAGAGGGGAAATGGACTATTGGTGAGATTGTATCTCATATTATGAATTGGGATGAATGTCTTTTAAGTAAGGTCTTACCATCAGTGAGAGAAGGACAGGGAGTGGAGTTCCCTGACTTTAATACATATAATAAAATAGCATCTAGTTATGCCAAATCGGGTATATCTAAGATGAAACTTATTGAAGAAGCAAAAGCCAAAAGAGAGTTACTCGTAAAAGAAATTAGATTATTACCTGCTAGAAACCTAAAGAAACCTGTAACTGCCAATGGAGTATCACATTGTCCTCATACTGGAACGCCGTATTCTCTTATATATATTATTAAAGAATTTGTAGATCATGATAACCATCATAAAAGACAGGTTATGCATTTTTTAAATGAAAATCAAGTTGTTAACCAATAAAGAAAGATCCCGTAAATGATATTTGTGGGATCTTTCTTAAATTATAATGTAACATTCATTTGTTTCAATAATCTATTTGGATCACCTTTCACATAATAAAAATGCGGATTATTCTCATCATCATATAGCATAATATAAGGTTTTTCATTTTGTGGGAGCAGTATAAGCACTTCGTCTATTGTAGTATGTAACCATTGATTGGCAATAGAAACAGGTTTAGTTAAAGGGATTTTTATCATATGTCCATCTTTCGGAACGACATTTAAGTTTTTAAATGGTCCAGTTATTGCTTTAGCGTATTGAACAGCTTCTTTTTCGATTGTTGGATCTAAAGATTGTTTTTGAATGACCATTTCTTTTTTGCAATCAAACACTTCAATTTGTTGATTTGTATTTGCGAGCGCATTTGTTGATAATAGGAAGAAAAGAAGAGAAATGACCCCGATTTTTTTTATCATAATACAACACCTCATCTTTACTATACCCTCAAAAGGTTTAAATATTTTTCTGTCACATACATGTAACAAAGAAGTTGTATGATACAATTGGTTTTTGTTTAAAAGCAATGGAGGATAAATTATGAAAGTATTGATTGCAGATGATGAACAAGATATGTTGAAAATTTTAAAAGCTTATTTTGAAAAAGAAGGCTTCGAAGTTTTACTAGCAAAAGATGGAGAGGAAGCACTTCGAATTTTTTATGATGAGAAAATAGATTTAGCTATTTTAGATTGGATGATGCCGAAACATAGTGGTATTACAGTCTGTCAGGAAATAAAAAAGAATTCAAGTGTAAGAGTGTTAATGCTTACGGCGAAAAGTGAAAGTGAAGATGAATTAGCAGCGCTTCAAAGCGGGGCAGATGAATATGTGAAAAAACCATTTCATCCAGGAGTGCTAATTACCCGAGCGAAAAAGCTTGTACAACAGGATGATGTAATTCAAGTGCAAGATGTAAAGATAAATTTCGCCAAAAATAAAGTATATAAAAATGATATAGAATTAGATATTACAAAAACAGAACTAGAATTAATAAAGTGCTTTTTAAATCATAAAGGAATGATTTTAACGCGTAAAAAATTGTTAGATATCGTATGGGGATTTGACTATTTTGGAGAAGAGAGAACGGTTGATACACATGTGAGGAGATTGCGTAAAAAAATCGGAGAGAATATTATAAAGACGCATCGTGGTTTAGGTTATAGTCTGGAGGAACAAAGTGAATAAACTTGGAAAAAAGCTATTTTTCAGCATTTCTTTAACGGTTATTCTTATTTTTATGATCTCTTTATTATTAATTAATTATCTTTTACCGAAATATAATATTTATAA